>JALGTY010000135.1 GCA_029821145.1 Candidatus Zipacnadia bacterium | reverse complement strand
GTTGCTGCAAGGAAAGGTCGTGAATCGCAGCCGTGACCTTTCGCGCCGTAGTCATCGCCCTCATACTGTCGGTACTGTCAATACTGTGGATTCATCAGGCCTCGCTCACCCAGGCGCCCGGCAATGTTTATGCCCCGGTTTATCTGCTTTCGGTCCCGCCGGTGGGTGCCGTTTTCTGTCTGCTTCTCCTGGTCGCACTCGTCCCTCTAAGCGGCCGCGTGTTCAAGCGCAAGCTCAGTAACTGGGAACTCATCACCATCTACATGTTCCTGGTCCTCGCTATCCCCGTCACCACGATGGGCATCGTCGGCCTGCTGCTTCCCACAATGGCCAACCCTGTCTATTTCCACACGCCCCAGGACAACCTCATGGAGCTTGCCGAGGCGATGCCGCAGTGGGCCTACCCCCACGACGAGGAGGTCATCCGCCAGATGTACGAGGGGAGCGCTGATGGCGCAGTCCCGTGGGGCGCGTGGGCCTATCCGCTGGCGATGTGGACCGGATTCATGGCGCTGGTCTTTTTCACCGGCATGTGCCTGCTGAGTCTCTTCCGCAAACAGTGGGTGGAGCACGAGCGGCTGCGCTTTCCGCTGCTCTTCATCCCGCTCAGCATCGTGGCGAAAGAGGCGCCGGGCTCCACGACCTCCTTCTTCCGCAACCCGCTGGTCTGGATCGCCTTCGCACTCGTGGCCATCCATCACACCCTGAACGTGCTGCACTCGTACAACCCCAACGTCATGGGGCTGATGCACTATTCGCACGTGGGCCAGATATTCACCGAGCGCCCCTGGAGCGCCTATCGCTACATCTATTTCCACCATCGCCCCCAGATGGTCGGCCTGGCCTATTTCGTGTCGCTCGATGTGCTCTTTTCAGGGTGGTTCTTCCACCTGCTCCAGCCGATGTTGGCGCTGCTGTCAGATGTCTTCGGACTGCACGCTGACCCGCGCTTCCCGTTCGTCCAGCAGCAGGGCGTCGGGGCTTATCTGGCGATGATCGTGGTTCTGTTCTGGGTCGCCCGCCGGCAGATCTCACTCGTCGTCCGCAAGGCCTTCCACAACACTTCTGAGATAGACGATTCCGATGAGCACATGCCGCATCGGTGGGCACTCTTCGGCACCATCGTGGGCTTTGTAGCGATCATCATCTGGGCCGCGACGGTGGGCTTCTCGCCGGCCTACTCGATTCCGTTCTTCGCCATGATAATCGGCTTCGGGCTGGTCTATGCGCGGGTGCGTGCGGAGGCGGCAGTGCCCAGCGTGTGGGCCTACCCGTTCAACCAGCATTACCGGGTCATCAGGGACCTCATCGGCGACCGGGCACTGATCAGGGGCAACGACATCTCCAACCTGGCGATGATGGCATCGTTCTCATGGTTCAGCCGAGGGATTTTCAGCTCGCAGATGGCCTACCAGATGGAAAACGAGGCGTTGGCGGGTGAAATGCACAAGACCTCGCGCGCGCTGCCGGTGCTGATGATGGCCGCGTTTCTGGTGGGCTGCGTGGTGGCCTACTATCTGAACCTGAAGGACTACTACGGCTTCGGCGCGCTGGTGCTGCACGGTGGCACGGCCAAGGGGGGCTACAACATCCGCACCTCATTGGGTGTGCTGAACGGGTTCGCCGCGGCCATCACAAACCCCGGGCTGCCCAATCCGAGCCGCATGGCCGCAGTGGGCGCCGGTGCCCTTGTCACCACGGCACTCGTCATCCTGCGCCAGTTCTGGCTGCGCTCGCCATTCCACCCGCTCGGCTACATCGCCATACTTAACCACGGCTACGCGCTGTGGGCACCGTTCTTCACGGCGTGGGTGCTCAAGTCAATCATCCACCGCCTCGGCGGTGCGCGGCTGTTTCGGCAGCTCATGCCATTCTTCCTCGGCCTGGCGATGGCGGATCTGCTCATCGCCGGCATAAGCCGCGTCTTGATGGCCCTCTTCGGCCCCGACATCCTCGCCGGCTACATCGTCTATTTCGGTTAGCCTGCATTATTCATCAAGCCATTGAAAAAGACCTCGCGCTGCCCTTCGACGAAATCTTGCGCACAGGCAAAAAAGATGAAAAAAAGCTCTGACTCACCTGCTGTATATAGTAATAGGAAAGAAGAAAATCTAGCCCTCAATTCTGCTGTCCCCAGAATTATTAGGGGACTGTCCCTTTAGGGACTGTCCCCGGTGCGAGTTTAGATTGTCGGCAAACTCAGTACTCCTCTGAAAGGGTTGCTGACCTGCCTCATTTACCAACGCGTAGGCACCCACGCCAGACGCGTAGCTCGGCCTGACCTGCCTGTCCGCCGTAGCCTTGGCGCAGGCGGGCGCCTAGCGCAGGTCAGGTGAGAATGGGGGTACCCACGCCACAGGCGTGGGTCAATTCTCAGCTTCCAGCCCGAGAATGTCGTTCATCAATGCCGTTACCATCCGGAGCAGACACATAGCGAAGCTTCATCTCGCTACCTTCCTTTGGCCCGCACACCCCAGCCAAGCGTCGAGTTGACAGACGTGGAGAATCAAGCATGGTGTCCCCGGAATTCTTGCCCCCTCAGCAACCGCTTACTGAGGGGAGCAAATCGGCCTTTTTCGGCGATTTACTCTAGGGCAGCAAATCATCGCCAACGCCACGAGGCCCTGATACTACGGCATTTGTTACTAGGGGGGAGCAAATCTACTTTGCATGCAAAGTAGAAAAAATTAAGCATGCATCGGTTTCTTGGCGAAGTTGGTTCGATGGAGTCGGGCTGCAAGCTCGACCCACGGGATTCTTGGAGAGGTCCAAGCCATGCGGGCACGCAGGCTGGGTCTAGGGGGACTGTCCCTTTAGGGACTGTCCCCTGGATGCGCAACGGTAACACGTGTCAAGCATAGAGGCGGACTTCGTAGATGCGCGCCGAGGCGTCGCCGTTGGTGCGATTGACTGTGATTCGCACTCCCTCCGCCTCCGTTGAGTCAATTGCGTGGACGCGCTTGCGCAGGTAATTGCTCGTCTCGCGCACTACTTCCGTCCACTCGCCCTCCCGCCCCACCTCGACCACATAATCAGCCACCGTCTCCGGCTGCGGGCCGCGAATCATCCTGGCGTTGAATGCGTCGCTCTCGGTCAGAGTAAGTGGCCGAGAATAGCCGCTGTCGAAGGTCAGGTGGATCTCGGCTATTCGCGCGGTCTCGGGCAGCTTCAATTCCAGCCACTGCGGCATCGTCTGCCGCGGATCGGAGGCCCACTGATGGGTATTCTGGTGCCGGAACCTGGTTACGCCGTCTGTGACTTTGTCGCCCCCGCAGCCCTCGGCCTCCGAAGATGCGGTAATTGCCGCGCTGGGAGCCAGGTCGTCCGGGTCATCAGCGCGCAGATCAATGATGTACTGATCCTCCCTGAGAAGCCGCTGCTGCAGATCTCCGATGTGATGCTCGACCAGGTCGCGTGGGTTGCAGTCCCTGGCACAGCACATCGCCGCCGCAGTGCCGACAGCCTGGCCCATCGCCGCGCCAGTCGCCGCCAGGCGCGTGGATGACATCGCCATGTGAGTCGCGGAGACGCAGCGCCCGGCCATGAACAGATTCGACAGGTCCTTCGAATAGAGCGCCCGCAGCGGGATGCTGTAGATGTCAGGAGTGTGGAGGTAGTTGGAGGGCGGCTCATCGCTGTAGATGCCTCCGGGCGGGTGAGTGTCCATCGGCCAGCCACCATGAGCCACGCGGTCTTCGAAGAGCCGGGATTCCATCAGATCGTTTTCCGTCAGGAGGTGGTCGCCGACGATGCGGCGCGACTCGCGATGGCCCGGCAGCCACCCGAACCACTTCAGCACCCAGTTGTCCGCCCCGTGCCGGCCCTGGTTCTTGATGTGGTCCCATAGACCCATCATGACCGCCAGCAGCTCGTCGCGGATGGCTTCCTTGTCCTTGACCGTGTCCAACTCGCCGCCGTATTCGACCCACCAGTAGCCGTGGTCAAAGTGGGTGTGGCCGCGATGAGGCAGGTCGTCATCGGTGAACTTGCGGGCAAAACTGGGCGGTGTGAATGGCACCGGCACGCCGACATCCTCGGCGACCCACAAGAGCGATGCGCCCATGGTTTGCTGGTCCGGGCCCTCGGCGTGGGGTATTCAGCGCCCGCTTCGGCGGCAAGCCGTCCGTCGCCGGTGCAATCAATGAAGCAGCGGCCCTTGATGATGAAGTGGGCCTCCGCGTGTTGACAGCTCGCCTCTATCTGCACAATCCGATCCTGGTCATCGGTCTGCGCGGCGGTGCAGGTGGTGTTGAGGTGGAGCGTGAGGTTCGGCTCATCGTGGCACTTTTCGTAGAGTATCAAGTCCCACATCTGGGCACAGCGCTGCGGGTTGCGGGCCGCATCCTCAAGGCGGATTTCGTCAATGATTCCCGATTCGCGGCAGTGCGGGCGAGCACCGGAATGATCTGCACCGCCGGCATGGACGCGGATTTCGCTGGAGGTGTTCCCGCCCAGCATCGGGCGGTCGTGAATCAGAATCGTCGAGGCGCCGCTTCGGGCCGACGCCAGCGCGGCACAGACGCCGGAGAGCCCCCCGCCTACTACAATGACATCAGCCGAAACTTCGTGTAGATCGCTCATTGCACGTCCTCCTGTGTGGGAAGTTCGGCGACTACTCAACTACCACCGGCCGTTCGACAGGCTCACGGCAAGGCGAATGTTGAACATCCGCCGTCCTCTTCTCATCCGCGCCTTTGGCGCGGGTACCCGGGAAGGGAGCAAAAAGCACTATCGTCGGCCACAGTACGCACGTTTGTGCATTTGTAGGGGCGCAATTCATTGCGCCCAAGCAACACCGATCTCAAGGGCGCGATAGATCACGCCCCTACGAAACAGGCAGCCTTAAGGCCACAGAATGAGTAATTACGAAGTTCTGATCTGTCCGCTGTTCCTTTATGCATCGAATCGTGTCATCAACCGAGCTCGACAATCACCAGGTCATACAGCTCCAGCACGGGAACCGTCAGCTTCACGCCGCCGTCTATCCGCTCCATGCCGATTTCAACACCTCTGGCCGAATAGGCCCCCGTTGCGCCTTCGCAGTCCAGCTCGATCTCGATGTCGTGAATGGGAATGAGCGTGCTCATCGGGCGCTGCATGTCGGCAGTGTTGTTGACCAGGTGCACGACAATGCGGCTCTTTTCGGGCTGTCGCCAGAGCTCGACCTCCACAGTCGGCGGGGCGCTGACGCGCATCGGCATCGGCTTGCCATGAGCCCAGCAAACGGCTCCGGCCAACAGCTCCTCGATCTTCTCCATCTTGAAGATGCCGTAGAACTCGGCGAACAGGCCCGGAAAATAGACTACGCGCCCGCCGCTCTCACGGCAGGTAGCCGCCGGCCATTCAGAGGTGCCCTGCGGCTTGGTGTAAACCTTGCCGGTCGCGTTCATGTAATGCGCCAGGACGCGGGCGTCCGGCGACGCTTTGGCCTTGAGCGCATTGACGGGCCGGGCCAGCCACTGGCCGGCATGAAATTCCGCGAGCAGTGGATGCTCCGCCTCGCCAAGGTCAATGTACTCTTCAGTGGTCGCCGGCTCAAAAGCCCCCTCGATCGCCTCGTAGCCGAGCAGCGACCGGAGGTTAACGTCGGTGTCCTCGCCGCGCTCGTCGTACTCGCCGGCCTCGAACTCGGCGACGATGTTGCCACCGCTTTGCACGAAGTCGGCTATGGCCTGCTTCTGTTCGGCGCTGAGGCACGTGGCATTGCCCAGAATTAGGGTGTCATATTTGTCCAGCGAGCCGTCAGTGATGCCGGCATCGAGTATCACATCGAAGGGGAGGTGGCGGCGTGTGAGTGCGTTGAACCAGCCGCGATAAGTGTCGCCCTGCCATTTGTCACAGCGGGCTTTGCGGGCCGACAAGTCAGCAACGCTGTCGCCGGTGCCGGCCCTGAATGTCAAATCCTGCTCGCTGATCATCTCCACGTCGGTGAAGAGGTCGTCTATGTTCGATATGTAGAATTTGCCGCTCTGTCCGGAATAGAGCAGCGCGATATTCGCGCCCGACTCGGCAGCGGTGCAGTACGGCTCATTTTCTTCCAAAAAGCCGTTTATCTCGCGCATCGGCGCGATGGTCTCTTCGCGGGAGTTGTCGAGTGAATAGTCGAATACCGCCATCCAGGTGCCGGAGCCGCAAGCGACTGTTTGAGCGGCGGCGACCTTGGTCTCGATGGGCGGCAGCGGCAGGTAATGCCATGCGCCGAGGCAGTGGTGGACGAAAACTATCGCCGGTTTGCCGCCCGCGACGAGGTGCTTGGCCGCCAGTGACCAGAACAAAGTCGGGGTCTCGCGGCC
This sequence comes from Candidatus Zipacnadia bacterium, assembly GCA_029821145.1. Classification (GTDB taxonomy): domain Bacteria; phylum Armatimonadota; class Zipacnadia; order Zipacnadales; family UBA11051; genus UBA11051. The sequence goes on along the minus strand of JALGTY010000135.1, from coordinate 6,191 downwards.
GAGATGATAAAAGGCCTCCGCACCATTGAAATTCTGGTACGGGCCGACTTTGGCGATGTCGCGGGCGACCCGCCAGGCCCCGCCATGCCAGCTTCCGGCGTTGAGGAAGATCACACCTTCGGGATTGATCTCCCGCATTGCGTCACCGGCCTCCTTGAGGAAATCGGCCATGGACTGCTCGCGGAACTCAATGAAGTGCTTGAACATCGGATCGGCCCAGTCTTCTTCGCGGGGCGGCTCCTGGCCATACATGGCCTTGAACTTCGCGAGGCACGCGGGGCAATAGCAGCAGTCCGGATAGACCACCGGCCCGTCGAGGAATACACCGTCCAGGCCCGTCTTCATCGCCTCGCGAACCAGTTCAAAAGCCCAGTCGCGCCAGGGGCTGTTGATGCATAGCGTCGTACCGGAGCCGTAGAGCGGATTGACCCGGCCATACTCCTGCTCGTCGGCCATGATCTGCACCCAGTCGGGATGCTCTTCGCCGAATTCGTAGGAGTACCAGTGCATGTTCAGGTACGACAGCGGGTGGATGCCGTGCTTCCTGGCGTATGGAATGTACTCGCGGAGCATGTCGAAATCGCCCAGCGCGGAGTACTTCTCGAACCTGTCGGTGTTGAAGGTGGTCATCCAGCCGAGGCCCGGAGCGATGCCCGGCGTGCCGATGATCCACTCGCAGTTGATGTGCCACTGCTCGGCCTTGTCCCTGGCGAGTTGGTCGAGGTCCGTGTCCTTGATGCGGGCCAGGTCAGCCATCCATTCGTGCCGGCCCATGCGAATCGGCTTTTCCCACCATTTGAGGTCTGCCATGTCGAAGCTCTCCTTGCAGTTGTGCTGAAAGATTGGCCTTGAGTTCGACGCCGCAGGCGAATAATCCTCTGCGCTCACAGGTGGCCCAACAAAGGGAGTCGGGCAGGATGCCCGACCTACGCCATGTTTCCAGGAAGCCCGACCTACGCGATTGTATCTGGGAAGCCCGAGCCACGGGATGAATAAACGGCATTGTCAGGCTGGAAAGCCTGACCCACGCGGCGAGGGAGGGCGCGGGCCGGTTTCACTCTGGACGCTGCGGCACCCACTGCTTTGCAGCGGGTACCCGACGTTGAGCCGGCCCCTCCGACAGGCTGCGAAGAGATTGGTGGGACGATGCTTGCCTGGTGGCTTGATGTGATTCTCTACGGTGCTATTCGCTGCTGGAGGAGAAGGAACGGAGGTTACCGAGTTGTACGGGCGAGAAAAGGGACTTGGACCCTGGTTCAACCGGGCCCAAGTCCCCCGTACTGGCATCAGCTACATGACTTCTTTTCTTTTTTCGCTTCTTTCTTCGCTTCTGTCTTCTCGCAACACTTGCTTTCTTTCTTTGGCTTGCAGCACTTGCCCACGCTTGTCACCTCCTCCGTTCATCTGGATGCTAGGGACACCCAATCAGTCCGTGTCCTGCAACTCCAGGATTTCACTGTCGCTTATACAGCGGGATTTCAGCATTTCATCGAGCAGTTCGAGCATCTGATTAACGGTGTCGTCGGCAATGGCGTAGTAAACGCTGGTGCCCTCTTTGCGTGTTGTGACCAGTCCGCTGGCACGCAGCGTGCTTAGGTGACAGGATATGGTGGACTGATTCGCCTCAAGGGTATCAGCCATCTCGCGAACCGTCATCTCGCTGACGCTGAGCAAATCCAATACCTGCAGCCTGGTATGCGAGGCGAGCGCCTTGAGTACGTCAACTCGAAGATGATAAATGCACCTCATGCCGATCCCCGAACTTTTCTTGGTATATTGATACATTTCAATGCTTAAAGTAATTATAAGGGAATTTCCGCGTGCTGTCAATAGTGGGACTCAGTCGGGCCAGTGGGGTTCGATGTAATCGTCGGTCGCTTGCATCCAGTCGGCGAGCGCTGTTCGCATCTGCCGGCGGACATCCGCATAAGCCGGATCGGTGGCGAGGTTGTTCAGTTCATCGGGGTCCTCGTGCAGATCAAAGAGCTGGTCAATGGGGTCTTCATGATAATAGGCGTACTTGTAGCGCTCTGAGATGCAGCATCTCTCCTTGAAGCCGCCCTCAATCTGGCCGTTGAACTCGGAGAAGGTGTACTGAGGCCCCGGTGCGTTTTCGTTCATGATTATCGGGACGAGGCTTTCGCCCTGGGCTTTGTCAAGCGGAGGCAGATCCAAAAGCTCCAGCACGGTAGGCGCCATGTCGGTCTGTGAGGCCAACTGACTGCGGCGTCCCGGTTCGAGCCCCGGGCCGGAAATGACAAACGGCAGGCGGATTGTATCGCGATACATGCAGCCCTTCTGGTACATGTTGTGCGAGCCAAGCATCTCCCCGTGGTCGCAGGTCATGATGACGAGAGTATCATCAGCGCGGCCCGATGCCTCAAGCGCGTCAAGTACCACCTTGTGGCAGGCATCGCCAAATGCCACGAAGCCCCAATAGGCGGCGATGGCCGGTGCCCAGCGGTCCCAGCCCCAGTCGGCTATGCACTGGTAACCGGGAGCTTCGGCCACAGCTTCGGGCATGGCGGAACGGTCCTCGCCAAAGCCCGGTGGGGGCACCATGTCGGCAGGATCGAACAGGTCCATGAACTCGTCAGGAACCAGCAGCGGCGGATGCGGAATGCCCGACGAGCACCACGCCGCAAAAGGCTTGTCCGCGGGCGCATTACGGATGAAATCGGCGATGTTGAGCGCGCGCTGCATGTCCATGTGCTCTTCGATGGGCCTGGTCCAGCGGGCGGGCACAGGCACACTCAAGCTAGCCTCGATTACCCCGTCGTCGCTGACGAACTTGGCAGGGCCGCTCTGGTCGCCGTCCTTGCCGCCTTGCTCGATGAGCATCTCCAGATATTGCTCGCGGGCAAAGCCGGTGGACTTGAAGTATGCAAATTCGTCGCAGCGGTCGTCCTGTGGGGCGCGGTTGATGTGCCAGATGCCCTCATAGCCGATGTGATAGCCGGCATCCAGGAGCCTGTCGAATAAGAGCTCCTCGCCGGCATGCATCGTGTCATAGCCTTTGCCGAAGGTGATGGAGCCGTGGGCATGCGGCCAGCGACCACCCGCCATCGAGGGCCTGGTAGGCACGCACAAGGGATTGGCGCAATAGTAGCGGTCAAATACGACGCCCCGTTCGCCAAGGGCGTCGCACGCCGGAGTGGGGACCGGGCCTCCGTAGAGTCCGAGCGTGTCTCTCTGCAGCTCGTCCCATAATAGTATCAGCAGGTTGCGCGGCTTAGTGTCGCTCATCGTAGAATCACTCCATTGTGGTCGCAGTCGTGTGCACCGGATGAATTATGCCGGCTGGGCTCCCAACGACAGCCCTCACCCCTTCAATTCCCCTCTCCCACAGGGAGAGGGGACAACGACAACGACGAGTCGGGCTGGAAGCCCGACCTACGCGATGTCTTTGGGAGGCCAGAGTCACGCGGCAAGTATTGAAGGCCGACACGCGGTCGAGAATAAGTGGCAGAGCGGTCGCTACCAGACGTCGTCTATGGTTGCGCGTTCGGCCTCCACTTCCTCAAACCAGGTCTCCAACTCCAGGAGCATTCTTGCTACGCGCTGGGGCTGTTCGTCGGCCAGGTCGTGCTGCTCAAGCGGGTCGTCAGCAATGTTGTAAAGCTCAGGCGGCGGAGGCGGCGGGATTTCGCGCTCCGGCTCGGGATCGCGGCAGATGTCAGTGCGGTTCGCCGGATCAACCTTAGTGGCCCGGTCCATCGCCAGGTCCTCTTCTGTTACGAACATCGCTTCATCTATCCGCGGGCGCACCAGCTTCCAGTCGCCGTCGCGCATCGCCGCGTTGCACTCCAACACCGGACTGTAGCGGTTCCACTGCCAGAAGCGGCGGGAGTTGACCTGGTCGCTTTCGCCGCGCATTACCGGCAGCACGTCCCAGCCGTCTAGCGGCGGCCCATCGGGCATCTGCACGCCGGTGGCCGCAGCCAGAGTCGGATACCAGTCGGTGAAATGTGCCATGTGGTCCACCTGGCGGCCGCCGTCGAATCCCTCAGGCCAGCGAATAATCATCGGGACGCGGATGCCGCCCTCATATACGAGGCCCTTGCAGCCATTGAAGCCGCAATTGAAGCGCGTGGTGCTCATGTCACCAGCACTGGGGCCCGAGAACTGCGGGCCGTTGTCACTGGTGAACATCACGATCGTGTTGTCTGCCACGCCCTGGTCCTCAAGCGCCGCCAGGACCCCGGCTACGCCCTGGTCCATGCGCTTTATCATTCCGTAGAGGGTGCTCACGCCAGTCGTGAATTCGCCGGTTTCCGCAAAGGGAGCCACCTCTTCATCAGGACATTGCAGCGGGCCATGTGGGGCGTTGTAGGTCAGGTGCAGGAAGAACGGCTCGCTGCTGTGGCGCTGGATGAACCGTACGGCTTCGTCGGTGAATACATCGGTGAGGTAGCGGCCATCAGTCTGCTTGAATGAGCCATTGTAGTCCAGCGTCCAGTCGTAATAGTCCCACCAGCCGCCGCGAAAGCCGACGAACTCCTCAAAGCCGCGTGCGTTGGGATGGTAGCGCGGATCGGCGGCTCCGAGATGCCATTTGCCGATTAGACCGGTGGCGTAGCCGGCGGCCTCGAACATGTCGCCCATAGTAACCTCGCGCAATGCCAGCCGGTCGAGGCCACGGGCGTCAAGGGTGTCTATGGAGCCGGTGCGATGGGGATAGCGGCCGGTCATCAGAGCCGCGCGCGACGGATTGCAGACCGCCGAGCCGCAGTACTGCTGGGTGAAGCACACACTTTCCGACATCAGAGCGTCCAGCGTGGGTGTGTGCGACAGCCCGTCGTTGAAGGCCGAGAAATCGCCGTAGCCCATGTCGTCAACGAGAATCAGCACTACGTTCGGCTTGTCCATTGTGTCACTCTCCTGGAATTGCGGCTACCACTCGTAGTAGATGCAGTCGAAGGTGCCGGCTACCCAGCCCTTCTGCTCGTCACTAACCTCATCAAAGCAAATGGCGACCTTGCCCTTGACGTGGCCGAGAATCTTCTCGTTGTCTTCGTCCGCTTGCAGGCTCCATTCGGTAATCTGTAAAGCACAACCCCAGGTCGGATTAACGCTCATGGGGCCTTTGTCGCCGCCCTGCTCGTACCAATACCAGGCGTGACCGGCCTCGACATCAAGCTCATCGTCGAACGCCTTCATGAACTCGGCAGTGGTACCCTCGGCGATGGAGAAGCGGAGCTCAATGCCGGTATCGTCCATAGCCAGGCCCGTGGGGGTCTCGACTGCGACACTGGAGATCTCCAGCTCAGGCCCGTCATCGGTTTTCTCAATGCGGACAGTCTTGGCCTCGAACTTCTCGCCATTTATCATGCCGGTTATCGGGCCGTCAGGGATCGAGGCGAGCGTGGGGGCCTCTGACCATTCAAACTCGGCAGGTGCTTCTACGGGCGCTGGAGGCGCCACCGCACCCTCCTGCGCCTTGGGCTGACAGCCAGGCATAACGATCACCCACGCCGCCAGCACCAGTACCAACAGCAGACTCGTCAACAGCGTTTTACGAAACATCGTGAATACCTCCTGATAGATTTACGACGCCTAACTCCCCCGAAGGAGATATGGAAACTGGGCAATAGTGCCCGGCTGGAAGCCCGAGCTACGCGACATAAAGGCAGGGCCCTCCCAACGACAACGGCAACGGAGGTGGGCCGGTCTCCCTGCGGAATCTTCGATTCCGCAGCTCGGCACGGCCCCTCCGAACGACAGGGACAACGGCAACGGAGGCGGGCAGCCCTTCGGCAAGCTCAGGGCCTGCGGGATGCCCGAGCTACGCGACATAAAGAAAAGGCCTACTCGATTGAGGTGTGGGCCCACTCGTAGGCCTCCTGCACGTTCTCGAACTCCCCGGCAGGTAGTTTGGTGTAGCTGAAATAGCCGAGACGCTCGAACAGCCGCTGGGCGATGTCTTGGCGGTCCTCGAATAGGTTATTGCGCTCATCCGCGTCGTTGACCAGGTCGTAAAGCTCGTGGCGGCCCTCAGGATTGACGACCAGCGACCACTCTTCGTCACGCACGCAGCGGTACGGTGACTGATGATAGCCGGTGATGACCGCGTCGCGCAACTTCTCGACCTCGCCGGTGACCAGCTTCCACGCGGACTTGCCGGTCATGCAGACGGCTTCATGCTCCAGGCCCACGAGGTCGAGCGTCGTGGGCAGCAAATCGTCGGTCTG
>JALGTY010000590.1 GCA_029821145.1 Candidatus Zipacnadia bacterium | reverse complement strand
ATTGGTGGCGTAGGTTTTGCGGTTGCCAGTCAGGCGCTCGCACAGCCACATCAGCGGCTCGCGCATGCGCCATACCTGCATCAGCACGGTGTCAAAGCCGATGATGTGGCCGGCAATTCCCAGCCACAACAGGTGGCTCTGGATGCGCTCCAGCTCGAGCATGATGGTGCGGATGTATTTGGCCCGCAGCGGGATTTCAATGTCCGCTGCCGCCTCCACCGCCTGGCAGTAGCATGTGCTGTGGACGCATCCGCAGATGCCGCAGATGCGTTCGGCAATGAATGGAATCTGGTTGTAGGTGAGCACGCTGCAGCCCATCTTTTCGATGCCACGGTGGTTGTAAAAGCCCCGGTAATCGGCACCAACTACCTCTTCGCCCTCGACAAAGATGCGGAAATAAGCGGGCTCTTCCAGCGAGGGGAAATAGGGCCCGATTGGCACTACACTGCTGCCCTCGGGTGGTGGTTTGCGCTCCGGAGCGCAGCCGGAGCGCAGTCAGCAATCGGGGGTTTGAAGCCGTGCTCAACGTCCCAGCGCAAGGGATACAGATCCTCGGGCCAGTCATCGGCCAGTACCAGTCGGCGGGGGTCAGGATGGCCCTCGGGGACCACGCCGACCATGTCGCGGAACTCGCGCTCGGCCCAGTTGGCCGCCGGCACCACCGGAGTGATGGAGGGAATTTTCGGATCGTCCTCGTCCACCTCGGCGTGCAAGGCGATGTAGATGCCGTCCCGGTCTTTGGCGAAGAAATGAGTAATGAGGAACTTGCCGCGCTGACGGCGGCGGTCAGTGCCTGCGTTAATCACAAAGCGGCAGCCCAGATCGTCCTGCAGATGCGCGGCTACCTCGACGACGCTCTGCGGATCAATGGTTACATATAGCCGGCCAGGCTGCGGCGCATCAATGTCTATTATCTTGTCGGCGAAGGTTTGCTGGAGGCTTGCGCCAAGCTCTTGTGCGGTCACCGTGTTACTCCTCAAATATAAGGCGTCGGGCTGGAAGCCCGACCTACGCGAATTGTTTTGTGTCGGGCTGCCCTTCGACAGGCTCCCTTCGACAAGCTCAGGGCAGGCAGGGCCTGCGGGAAGCCCGACCTGCGTGATGATGCTTCGTTTGGTCTAGAAGCCGGCGATAGCCAGCACAAGGGCCACTATTGCCAGGCCAATGACAGCGAGAAAATAGGCCATCGCTTGCTCAATTCGCAGGCGCGGGTTGACCACGTCAATAAGCCCCACAAGGACAATAAGAGCAACGACGGTCGCCAGATGTGCCAGGATGTTGAGCGGGAAGGCAAAGGCAACACCCCAGGGGATGAAGATAGCCGCGAGGACGGAAGCATATACTATCTGGCGGGCGAAAGATGCCCACTGAAACAGCGCCAGCCGGGGGCCGGACAGCTCAATGAAGGGCCCGCCCATGATTTCGGTGTCCGCTTCGGCGATGTCAAAGGGCAGCTTGCCGATCTGAGCCTGGAGTGCCAGCAGCAGAGCGACCGCGGCGACTATCATGGAGGCGGCGGGGCCGTGGTGATGGTACCACTGGGCCATATCCCACATCATGAAAGCCTCGGCCTTGAAAGCGGCCGTTACCAGGCAAATAATGAGCACTGGCTCGACGACAATGTGCATCATGATCTCGCGTCCGGCGCCGACTGCCGAGTAGGGGCTTGGGGAGGACAGCCCGACCATCACAGTGGCCACGGCCGCGATTGTAATGAGATAGGCAAACACGATCATGTCGGCATAGTGTCCCAGGGGGGGCTGTGTACCCATGGGCGTGAGCAATGCCGCCGCCAGTGCCGCCGCCAGCGCGACCATGGGGCCGTAGATGACCTGTCGAGGACCTGAGGTCCTCTTTGCCGAGGAGTTTGAAAAGGTCGTAGAATGGCTGGAGTACCGGTGGGCCCTGGCGGGAATGTAGCCGCGCGCGCAGGTACTTGCGGACGAGTCCGGCCAGCACGGGTCCGATGAGCAACGCCAGCCCTATGTTTATCGCGGCAGTCATAGCCTCAACCTCGCCGGAAACGCGGCAGCTTCGGGATGCCAACAGATGGATAAAGCCACTTGAAATAGCGTCTGAAGGACAATAAGAAACTATGCACGGGATACCTGACTTCTTCCGCCGGATGGTCCTCTCCGCACAGCCAGACCGGCACCTCGCGAATTTTGGAGCGGCCGATTCTGGATATGAGGTAGGCCAGCAGCAAGCATCCGGCAAAGGCGGCCAGGAGCATC
>JALGTY010000134.1 GCA_029821145.1 Candidatus Zipacnadia bacterium | reverse complement strand
AGAGCAGAAGCAGGAGATGGCAGAGCGGTATCGGGCCGGGGGCCTGGGCTACGGCGATGCGAAGAAGGAACTGTTCGGCTGCTTCATGGACTGCTTCGGCGAGGCCAGAAAGCGTCGAGAAAAGCTAGCGAAGGACATGGGTTACGTGGTGGAGGTGCTCAAGCAGGGCGCGGCCAAGGCGCGTCCCGTAGCACAACAGACCATGGAGCGGGTGCGTCAGGCCTGCGGGGTGAATATCGGCTGAGAAGATCGCCGAGGACGACTCACTGCTCCTCGGTTTCTTCCTCATCTTTACGGTGGAATGTGATTCCGCTTACGTTTTCGGCGCGGATCCAGTCATCCTCGATTGAGATGACGGCCTTAGGCGTGTGGAATTCGTCGCCATCGTCGGTCTTCAGCCGCACGTTTCCTGTCAACGTAACCTCATCCGGGATCCGTTCATACACCGCCTGGTCCGCCCACGCGGTCTTGTCTTCCTGAACGGCCTTGACATTACCGGTTGCGATGCCTTTTTTCACGTCATCGTCGTAGTAGTACTCCACCTTGTCGCAGGTGATCGTGGTCAGCTTCCTGGCATAGTCCTCGAGACGCTCCGGCTCCTTGTCATCTTCTTCCTTCTTGTCCTCAGCCCCGGGGCCCTTTTCCTCAGCAGACTTTTCTTCGGCCTGTGCTCCGCTGCTGGTGCCCTCTTCTGCTTCCTCTTCCTCGTCCTTCTTCTGGGCGACGATGCGGACGTTTCCGGTAATGACGGCGAGCTTTTCGTCGAAATCAGCAGTGATCAGGTCACCGGTGATGGTGGCTTCGGGGTCAACTACCTTGAGGTTACCCACGCACCTGGCAGTGTCCGGCTTGTCGGGATGGTCTTCATCGTAGTACTCGGCCTCGTCGCAGTATAACACCACGTCCTTGTGGCTGAATCTGACGTTGCCCTTGAGGTAGTAAGTGTGGGCGGCCTTGTCGCGGAACATGCTGTCGGCCCATTCCAGGCGGACACGTTCGTCTTCGTCGTCATCCTTCTTAGTGGACTTGGCCTTGGCAGGCTGCTTTTCGGCCTCTGCCTTATCCTGGTCAGCCTCCGGCTTATCGGCGGTGGCCTTCTCAGCTTGTTTGTCGGCCTGCTGGTCAGGCTGGTTCTCAACCTGTTGCGACCACGCCAGGGCGAGTATGCCCAGCATGCCGACTGTTAGCAATACCGCCAGGAGTTGATTGTTCCATCGCATCTGACGCCATCTCCAAGCTGGTCAAGCCGGTGTCAAGGCTCCTGCTGCCATCTATCTGCCAAGCGTCTCACGGACGGTCTCGGGATTGAATATCCCCTGCACGCGCTGCAGGGAGAAATCCTCGGACTTGACGTCATACGTAAGACCCCTGCCAATGAGGGTATTGTTCGCGACGCTCATCTGTACCTTCGCGGCAGACTTTACCAGGTTCTGGGCCACGTAGAAATCGCAGGAGTTAGCCCGGATCACGGTGTCCTTGTTGCGCATGGTGACTGGACCGGGGCAGACCAGCTTCTGCTCGTCCTGGACCCACTTGATGATGCCCGTATCAAACACTGCGCCCTCCGGCGATACGGCACGCACCTTGCCGGTGACCTCCAGGTCCCGGCTGCGTGTGTTGCCGGTGACACGGTCGGCGGTCAGGCGTACCATCGGCTTGCCGCTCTTGTCATATATGAGCGCTTCTCTGACGCCCTGAGCGGCGACACTCCCGCCACCGCTTCGCAGCTCGATCTTATCGAGCTTGACCTGCCAGGCGGTCCGCCCACCCGGACTGTGCCTTAGTGTTGAGTCACTGATAACCGCAGCGCCGGGAGAGGTCGCTGGTGCGGCCGCTTGCCCGCTTGCATCCCGCGAACCCTCACCGACATATCGCGCGGTTAGCCAGTAGCCTACAACAGCCGCCAACAACGCCAGCGCTACTGCCAGACTCAGGCGGAGATGTTTGCTCACAAGCCTCCTACCCGACTTCCGATGAGTGAAATGGGAAACCGGACCGACTGCGGCTTCAGCGATGGGCAGATCAGTCCGGTCAATATGCGGACACGAAATGGCGGCAGTATCACCGCAGCCTCAGTCAGAAAGCGGCCCGAGCGGCGGACCGGACGTCAGGGCAATGTCTGCCGTCACTTCGCGCAATGAGATGACCATAACGGAGGCCGTGCCGGATTTGCTGCCGGTTGAGGCCGTGACCGTGCGCTGTCCCATTGGCACGTTGTAAAGCGTGTATGCGCCGGTGGCATCGGTTACGGCGGTGTTGCCTCCCACCCATACCTGCGCACCTTCGGCCAGCCTGCCGGCGTCCGCCACAATGCCGACGATGTTGCCATAGCCGGGAAGGGTGACAGGCTTCATGTAGAAAGTGCCGATATCCTTCACCCCCGCACCGGCAGGGACGGCCCGCTGCTCGACCTCATAGCCATCGGCGACCACATAAAGGGTAGTCGCGCCGCTATGTCCCAACTCCAGTGTAAACGTCCCATCCGCACCCGTTGTGGTACCCACTCTGTTGTCGGTCACCTGCAGGTCCGCCAGGGCGCGGTGATTGCCGTCATGGAGGACAGTTCCCGTGACCTTTGCCGTGAGCGCTTGGCCTCCGCCGCTACACCCCGTTACTACAATGATGGCCATAATTGCCGCGACTACAAATGCGATGTGAGCCCTATTTGCCAAGTACTTGCGCACTTCTCTGGCCTCCCTGTTTGCAGTTAAGGTATGCGACCAGTTTACCACAAAGCCAACTTCTATCTCAATAGGCTGCCGCACAAAGGGGGCGCAACCCTATCTCGCGGCGCTGACTGGCAGTATTCTCACGAGATAGTGAGCGTGAAATCAATTCCCGAGAGCTTCTGTCCACCGCCTGGCAAGATCACGGCGCGGCTGATCGAGCGGCCCTGGTAGCGGACCGTTATCTGATACGTTCCCGGCAGCACAAAGACTGAGTAATTGCCCTCGGCGTCTGTGGTGGTCTCGGCGGCGACATGGCCATTGATTACGTCGAAAACTTCCACTTCCGCACCGGCGTTGTCAGGTGCGCCAACGAGCGTCACCACACCGCGGATTGTGTAGGGCTCCGTGGGTGGTCCTGCCGCAGACTCGTTCATCTGTACCAGCAGCGGACTCATCCCCGGCATGACCTCTATATTCTCGCGGTAATCGTCATAGCCGGTCGCTTTGACAAGCAGAGCGCGCTCTCCGACGAATACATCCGGCACCGAGAAACTGCCATTGGTATCGGTCTGTACGGGCGGCAGATCGGCAATTGTGACCTCGGCTCCTGCTACCGGCTGCTGGGTGAAGACATCAAGCACGCGGCCGCTGACTGTAATGCGGGTCGCGCCGGCGATGAGTTGAAAGTCGAGCTGCTGCGGCTCCTCGTTGCCGACGGCCTGCACGACATTGGTCACCACTGATGTGGTCAGGTAGTCGGTGGCGGAGGCCGTGACTTGGACTCTACCGATCGGTATCCCGCCGACTATGTAGTATCCGTCGCTGTCGGTGTACCCATTGACGATAATCGGTTCGCCGCCGATCTGCTCGTATTCAAATGAAAGCGCGGCGGAAATGATCGGCTCACCTGTTGTCTCATCCGTGGCGTAGCCGGCAACGATACCGGTTATTTCCAGGTCAGCCGGTTCCATCTCGACGGTGACGAAAGTGGCGGTGGTCACTGATATCTGTATCGGGTAGGCCTCGGTGACGTAGCCCCGGGTGGTCACTGCCAGCGGCTGAGTGGGTGGCGTGCCGGTGCCGAAAGGCACATCGCGCAGGACCACACTGCCCTCTTCGACGGTGACGGTGCCGCGCACTCCGCCGACGACAGCCGTGGCCTCTACCTCGAGGAAATCCTGCGTTTCTTTATCAATGACTCCGACCACCACGATAGCAGCGGTGGGTTCAGAGGGCACATCTTCACCCAACCCACCACAACCGCAGATGAGCGCGGCACACAGCGCCGCCCATCCGATGGCGATAAGACTCCCTCTCGTTGGCCTGATGATCATTTGGGTCCCGTTTCTACCGCTGCAGTCGCATAGCCCGCAGCGTGCTGATCTGCTGCCCGTCCTCGGCGCGTGCGGAAAGCTGTATGAGATAGGTCCCGGCCGGCACCAGGCTGCCCGTGGCGTTGCGCATATTCCATAGGGCATTGCAGGTGCCGGCAGAGCGGATTTCGTCACAAGCCACGGTCGCCACGGCACGGCCGGCGATATTCAGCACGCGGACGCTGACCGCCGCCGGCTTGCTGAGAGTGTAGGTTATCACCACGCTCCCGCCGGCCCTGGCAGCGTCAAGCGAGGTCACAGCCAGCAGATCGGCCGCCTGGTCGCCGATTTCGATTGCAAGATTGCGCACGCCGCCGTTGCTGCCGGTGCGAAAGCTGAATTGGCTGGTAGTGCGCATGTACTGCCTGCGGCCAGTGTCGCGGTCAATCAGTACCGGACGTACGTCGGCAGGCAAGCCGCTCAGATCAGGCCAGCTCAGTGTCACTTCCGCGTCCGGCAGCGAACTTGACGCCTGCAACTCCCATCGCTGCGGCCACACGTCGCCTCGCACATCGGACATGTACACAGCGCCGGCTGCAAGGCTCTGGGGCTGGACGAAGCGCACCTTTACGTACGGGCCGAAGTCTGGCGGCGTGGTGATATCGAAGGCCACATCCGCGCTGTCTGTAGCCTGCGCAGCCACTCCCAGGTAAGCCGCGGTGCTGTACAGCGGCCCTGCTCTGACCACCAGGGGCAGCTTCCACGTGAGCCGAGCATCTCTCGCAGCCGCAGTCGCAACCGACTCCGTGGCCGGAACTGGAAAGTCCACATAAACGCCCGGAGAGCGCAGCACCCGCAGCCAGTAGCCAGCGAAAGTCTCAAGCTGCTCCACGGTGTCGTAGCCAGCCTGCTGATCGTAGGCGAAGACCCCCTGCTGCAGCCAGCCGTTGTCAACCGCATCGAGGAACCCGGCCGGCTCCTGCTCGCCGAACTGCACGGTCAGGTCCTCCACATTTACCGGCTCAAGTCGCGGGCTGCCGATGATGTTCCAGCCGATTGGCAGATAGACGCGAGTTGGCTCGTCCTCGGCAGGCAGGACCCCGAAAGTCTGCATATTGGTGTCTTCGAATATCTTCAGCCAGAAGCCGCGCCCGGGCACAAAAGGCCTCACGTCCGGCCAGATGGCGTACTTGTCCTCCCCTTCCACCGTGGGATCCCATTCGGCCATCAGCAGCCGCTCCGGCGCTATGCCAAGGATGTCGGGTGCGCTGTTTGTTACCGGCCACACCGGCAGAGAGATCATGTGCAGGCCGGTTGCGCCCTTGAGGAATGTATGGCTCACACGGGTCTGCTCAGCGCCGTGGATGAAGGTTGCATAAGAGTCCCAGCCCACGTTGTACTTGCGGGTGACGGTCTGGCCGAGTTTGTTCTGGAATCGTATTTCCAGTTGCATCGGGCTGAGCGGAGCGACGGTGATCCTGTCGCCCCACACGCCGCGACTGACCTCCAGAGCGTTTATGCCGTCGCCACCGGTGACATCTATGGTCCCCTCGGCATTGCCGATGATAGCGCCATAGAGGTTGTTTTCCCCCGCCTCAAAGCCGCGCTGCTGATAGGCATAAGGATAGCGGCGAAAAAGGTTCGCGGCTTCCACATCCACGGTTACCCGCTGGGGCCCGCCGATGTTGTAAAATGTCGGCAACAGAAAGCCCTCGCCCGCCGATTGGCCGCCGGAGGGAATGTCAATGACATAGCCTTCCTCGGCGTACAGCTTGACGGCGAAATCGTAGCTCCAGTAGGTGGTGCGAGCCTGGGCGCCCATCGGCTCCTCATCACCGCCGGGCAGCGTCGTGTACAGTTCGGCGATCAGCGCCACCGAAATCTCCAGAGGGATATTCCAAACATACAGCTTGGGGCCGAGATGAACGCTGGTGTCGAGCACGTACTGGCCCTTGAACCAGTCGAAGAAACTCTGGCCCTCGACCTCCGGTAGCACGCCGGTGGCAAGCACCTTCAAAGCCGGCACGTCGCCGGGAAGGCTCGCGGTGAAGGCGTTGTAATAGACCTGGTTGAAATTGGCAAAAAACCGGTCATCTTCGATGTAGCATTTCAGCCACGCCGCTCGCGCCATCGCAATCCGCCACACCAGCATGTTGGTAACCCCGGATGCCGGATAGTAGGTGGAATTTGCCAGCTCGGGCTGATTCTCCGGCTCATACACAGACAGGCAGTAGAACGGCCCCGGATCAATGGGGTCGTAGCCGGGGCAGACGCCCGGGGTGGTCTGCACCGCATAAGCCGCCGCGCCGGTAAAGCCCTGCTCCCAGGCGTCATAGAAAAGTATCGCATCATCGTGGAAGGCATTCAGCACCAGCATGATCAGCACATAGGTGTCTTCCGGGAAGTTGCCGGAAAGCGGCGGGATGCGGATCTCGTTGGTGGTCACATCGTACGTGCCGCCCTGGATGCGTTGCAGCGAGTCGTCCTGAATTACCTTGACGGTGATATCGAAGGCGGGCGCGCCGTAGATCAGGCGGGCCTTAGGCATCGCGCGATCCAGGTAGCTACGCAGGGCCGTCTCATCCTGATTTGAGAAGTCCTCAAATACGAACTCGATATCGTTAGTGGGCGCGCCGATTGCCTGGCCGTGCACGATGGCGGCTTCCAGGTCCGGCAGCACCATGCGGTTGTTCTGCAGATGCACCACCGTGCGAGGGAAGCGCACCTCTGCGCGAGGGCTGACCAGACCATGCCGCTTCATCCACTCCAGGCTCACCTGGGTGTCCTGCAAACCCACCGGGGAGTGCTGGCTTGCTACCGCCGAGCTCACCGCAGTGGTGCTAACCATGCCAGGCATCGGTTCAGAAATCACGATTGCGCCCTGGGGGCCGTTGGCGACACTTGCAAACGGCACATCGAGGACATTACGGAAGGGATTGGCCCCGGCGGCAGCACTAGCGGCTGCGACCGTGGCCGCACAAATGGTGATCAGCAATATTTGTGTTCTGCTGTAGCCAGAGCTCATCTCGCCGCTCCGCTGCTTGCCGAGGTTTCTTAGAAATCGGTATCCAACATGTACTCCGACCAAAGCTCCCACAGATTTTCCGCTGGAGCCTGTGGCGCTTCACCGGGGCCGGCGCCAGGCGACTGCTCTTCGGGTGGGCGTTCAAAGCCTGGCCGCTCCAAGCTCCGCCGGGCTTTATCGGCTCGAAAGTCCCCCAGCCCTGCATCAAGACCTCCACGTCCCGGCTGACGGTACTGCGACGGCACCTCACCCGGCACTTGGTCGGTGCGCCAGCCCTCCTCGTAGTCCCCGCGTTCCCGGTAAGACCCTGTGCCCTCGAAAATCCCATACCCGGGCAGCCGATCGGTCTCGCCAGTGCCAGCGCCACGCCGCAGGTTCTCAAACGCCCCGTAGCCGGTACCATAAATCCCGGACACGCCGCCGCCATACCCACCATACCCGCCACCATAGCCTCCGCCGGCACGGTAGCCGCCGAAACTGCCCAGACCGTAGCCTGCGGAGCCTGCATAGCCGGTGTAAAGCTGCGACCGACTGCCGCCGAAGCCACTGTAGAAGTTGGTCGTGAAGGTGAGCATGAACGTGTTGGCAACGTAATTCTGGCTGGGTGGCGTGAGGCTGGTATAGCCAAGGCGCGGGTCCTGCGGCAGACGCGAGGTGTTGCGGATGTACCGGTAGCCGAAAGCGAGTGTGGCCAGGTCGCTCAGCCTACGCTGGTACTGCAGTTCCAGGTTCTGCTTCTCGAAATCGGCGTAGCCGCCGATAAAGTCAGACAGCCCCATACGCAGGGCCAGACTGGACTGCTCGTCGAGCCGATAGCTGAAGTAGGACTGGACATCGAACAGGTCGTTGTCCACCATGAACATCTTCTGCGCCTCGCCAAACCCGAGATACGTGGGGCTGGAGCCGCTTTGCAGGTTCAGACTCAGGCCGGCGGTGTACGGCTTTTCTTGAGGCTGGTAGTTGACGCCCAGCGACACCATGCGGTTAGTTAGCGAGCCGCGGCCCTCCTGCAGGAACTCCATGTTGTCAGTCCCATACATGAGGTTGAGACCCCACTCATCACTGGCCCGGTAATTCACACACAGGTTCCTGGTGTTCTGGTCGCTGTCAGCCAGATAGCCGACGCTGCCACCGCTAGTGTATTTGCGCCTCCCCAGCAGCAGGTCAAGCGTCACCTTGTCAGTGGGACGGTAAGAGACGCGGAGCTGTGAGTTGGTATCCTGGTACTTGTCAGTTCGGTCTTCATCGTCCTCGTCATCATCGTAGTTGGGCGGGGTATAGCCGCCACCACCGCCACCAATCCCGCCGAAGCCAGGATTGTATGAGCTGTAGCCACCGTAGAAGCTAACCCGGCCGGTGGATTCGGCGATCCTATGGTCAAGGTTAATATCGAAATTGTCGAGTGGCGACCAGCGGACCCCAAGCTGGGTGGTGTCGGAGGTGGAGTTGCGCTCATCGTAGGCCGAAGTGGACTTGTTGCTGCCGAGACTCGCCGAAAGGGAAAGCGAGGAACCTACCTGATAGCGGCCCGACAAATCGAATCGCTCGGTGGTGCTGCCGCGGAGTTCGTCGTCTTCACCGGTGCCGAAGTGGTCCTGCG
>JALGTY010000133.1 GCA_029821145.1 Candidatus Zipacnadia bacterium | reverse complement strand
AATTACAATCAATTTCACTCTCCGTGGCGCAGGCTTCCAGCCTGCGATGCTGTTAAGTCTCTGCCAAAAGCGCTCTGCACGGCGGCAGGCTGGAAGCCTGCCCCACGGATCTTTATTTGTTAGAGGCGAGAAAGCTTGGCCCTCGCAGTATTTTTCCCATTAGCTGTCGCCCAGAAGCGAGATTGTGGATAACTACAGTTCCAGCCCGACTCCGAACCTCACTACGTCCCGTGGTCAGCGGCCGGCAGCAGAATGCTCACCTCAGTGCCCTTGCCCAACTCACTGACAATCTCCAGGTGACCACCGTATTTGCGGGCTACTCCTGCCGCAATACTCAAACCGAGACCGTAGGCATTCTCGCGAGTGGTGAAAAACGGCCCGGTACACCTCTGCACGGTCTTCTCGTCCATCCCCACGCCATCGTCTGCTACCTGGATGAGCGCCCACGGCGGGTCGTTCTCAGCGGTCAGCGTGATGGTGCCACCATTGGGCAGCGCCTGGATGGCGTTGAAGACCAGATTCACCGTCGCCTCGCGCAGTTCCGGAGCATTAGCCAGCCCCGCACACGCCACATTATGGTCGGTCGTGCATTCCAAACGGATCTGTTGTGACTGCACCTGGTGCTGCCACAGGCCATCGGTTATCTTTACAACACCCTCGATTACATTGTGCAGGTCCACTTTGCTGGCGCTGCTTGGTGCCTGCGACGACGCGAACTCCTGCATGGCGTGCACTATTCTGGCCCCTTCCAGGCCCTCTTCGTAAAGCCGCTGCAGGTACTTGCTCACCTCCGCATTCGGACTGCTGTCCAGGGCCAGACGCGCGTTACCCAGTACGCTGGCAAAAACATTGTTTAGACGGTGCGCGATGCTGCCACTGAGTTCCTGGATCGAGCGCATTTTCTCCAGTTCCGTGGACCGTTCGAAAAAGCGTGGTTCGGCCACCTCGCCAGGCCGTTCCTGGGCCAGCACGTGTTGCAGCGCCACAGCCAGCGGCCTCTGCAACCGGTGCAGCGACGCCCGCTCACGCGACTGAAACTGCCCGCGACGGCGGCTGCTCAGATTCAGAAGCCCCACCAACCTGCTCTCGGCGATCAACGGGATCGTGATGCACGATTTCAGATTTGATTCGTAAAGATAGCGCTCCAAAGTGCAGCACGAGCTGGCCGTGTCCATGCACACTGCCGCCGAAAGCGAGCCGTTGAGCAGATCGGCCACCGGCCCGTCGGCAGGCACCTGCAGCCCCCGCACCAGCCGAGTACCCCCGATCGGAGCCATCGCCTGCACCACCAGTGCTCCGCGCTCCCGCTGGTAGATCAACAGACTCGCACAGTCATGCTCCACAAATTGCCGCACCTCATCCGCCAGTAGCTCGAAGGCATGCCGCAAATCCCAGTTCCCAACCCCCAGCCGAGCCATCTTCTCCAGTAGAGCCGGCTCATCCACCAATTCTGGCATAGCCAGTTCATCAACCTGCACGTGACCGTCTCCGCTGACTGGCAGACCTTTTCCTTCTCGTGGCACCATCTTCAATCTCCCCGGAAGCATCTTGCAGTGCTAACGACCTGGTTCTATTCAATCCGCGTAACCTGCGAAAAATCAATCTGCTTGCCCTCGACCACCAGCTTGAACGCTCCGCTATCGTCCCTGACGATGGCGGTGACCTCTGCGCTGTGCAACTCCCCACTGCTGTCCTCCCAATAGACGAGGCGTCCCAGGGCGCTCATCGGCTTCGACAATCCGCTGGCCGCTTGCAGATAATCGCTAATCTCCGCAAGTTGCGAAACGCTCTCAAGCTGCGCCAACTGAGCCATGAACTCATGGCTCTGCATTGGCGCCAGCGGATCCTGATGAGTGAGTTGGGCGATCAGCAAAGTGAGAAAAGCATCACTGGAGAGCTGTTGCGGTCCAAAACTCGCGTCGCTGGTAGCTGAGCTTAATCCTACTGAGTTTACGAGCATGTTTTCTACCCCTCTTCAGCCGGTGCTTTAGCCGGCTACATCCAACACGCTGACCAGCCTGCCGAGGCGAGACCTTTCTGTAACACCACTGTAGTGGCCCCGCCGGTCTCCTGCTGTGGCTGTCACCTGCGTTTCGTTGCCCGGTTCCAGAGCTCCCCAACTGGCAGAGACCTGCTGCTGCCGCGGCGGCGGTTGCGCAGTGCCCTCATAGTTCGGCCCAAAGTTGCCGCCCGCGTCGCAGGTCACCTTCAGGCTCGCCAGCTTCAGCCCCAACTGCTCAAGGCTGGTTTCCAGGCTCTTGAAGCTGTTATCCAGGTGCACCGCGGTGTTGAAATTGTCGGTCCGTACTTCCACACTGGCCGCGTCCTGCTCCAGCCCGAACGATATGTGTACTCTACCCAATTCGGGAGGTGAAAGTTCGATGGTGAGGTGTTGGCGCGCGATACTTGTTGCGCCTTCCGAACTCGGCCGGTTGACGGCTGTAGTCGTAAGTTCGGTCAGTCGGTCCTTGATCGCCACAGACATCTTTGAGCTGATCATCGAGCTCAGGTTCGCTACGCTCGCAGCCGGCTCGTGCTCCTCAGTAGCCCCTTCGCTAGTTGCCGGCTTCGCCGACCCCTGGACAAGTCGTTCTGCCCCTTCAGTTCTGCCCGGCACCCCGACAGGCTTCGTCAAAGTCGCCGGCGACAGGCCAGACGCCTGTCCTACTGACAACACCGGCTCTCTGGCTGCCTCGGTTGAATCTGTGCGCGGTATGGCCACCTCGGGTGCGATCTCTGCCGGCCTCGCAGTAGTAGCTCTGGCTGCGTCGCCTGTACTGGCCACCGCTGCCTCAGCAGGCTTCGTCAAAGTCGCCGGCGACAGGCGAGACGCCTGTCCTACTGACAACACCGGCTCTTTGGCTGCCTCGGTTGAACCTGTGCGCGGTATGGCCACCTCGACTGCGATCTGTGCCGGCCTGGCACTAGTAGCTCTGGCTGCGTCGCCTGTACTGGCCACTGCTGTCTCAGCATCCCCGGGCCGCAAAGTCGGCGCTGCCGCCTCAGCAGGCTTCGTCAAAGTCACCGGCGACAGGCGAGACGCCTGTCCTACTGACAACACCGGCTCTCTGGCTGCCTCGGCTGAATCTGCGTGCGGTATGGCCGCATCGGGTGCGATCTGTGCCGGCCTCGCAGTAGTAGGTCTAGCTGCGTCGCCTGTGCTGACCACCGCTGCCTCAGCATTCCCGGCCTGAAAAGTGGGCGCTGCTGTCTCAGCAGGCTTCGTCAAAGTCCCCGGCGACAGGCGAGACGCCTGTCCTACTGACAACACCGGCTCTTTGGCTGCATCGGATGAATCTCTGTGCGGTATGGCCGCCTCGACTGCGATCTGTGCCGACCTCGTCGCAGTAGCTCTAGCGGAGGTGGGAGCATTGCTGAAAGCCCTGCCTGTCCGCCGCAGCCTTGGCGAAGGCGGGAGCCTGCCGAATGGCTGAAAGCCCTGCCTGTCCGCCGCAGCCTTGGCGAAGGCGGGAGCCTGCCGAAGGGTCGAATGCGCGGCCCTTTGAAGACCGCTGGATACTTCCGCATCGGGCCGAGCAGGCTGTTGCGCAATACCCTCGCCCGGCCCTTCCGGGACCCACTGCGCAGCAGTGGCTGCCCCGGTCCCTGAGGGAGAGCGGGTGGGGGCCGGTGCGATCTCGGCGCTTGCGGGCCTTACCGCCTGCGGGGCGGGTGTTGGTCTAGCGGCACCGTGCTGCCGGGCGGCGATGCGCGCTTCGTAGTATTGCATCACGCGCGGCACATAGGCCTGCGTTTCCTTATACGGCGGCACGCCGTTGTACTGCGTGACAGCTCCGGGGCCGGCGTTATAGGCTGCCAGCGCCAACACCGGGTCCCCGAAGCGCTCGAGCTGGTCCTTGAGGTATCTTACTCCGCCCTCGATGTTCTGTTGGGGGTCGAATATATCTCTTACGCCCAGATAGCGAGCGGTGCCGGGCATAAGCTGCATAAGCCCTTTGGCGCCCGCCGAGGACACGCAGCGGGGGTTGTAATCTGATTCGACTTTGATGATTGCGTGGATCAGATCGGGGTCAATGCCGTGGCGAGCGGCGGCTTGGGCGATTATATCATCGAATCTGCCGCCTGCGGTGAACTCAGTCCAACCGCTGCCAGTTACCTGCGGGAGCCAGGCAGCTTTCCCTGCACGGCTATGGGTGCCACCCACTGCGCTTTGCTGCAGCCAGGCGCCAAACTCCAGCCCCTGCCCAGCGGCCTCACCCTCACCGAGCAGCCGTAGCTGGCGCTGAATCTGGTCAATTCTGTTGGCCAGTTGGCCAATGCGTCCTAACAAGGCCTGCTCCCTGCAAGTCGCCGACACGCCAAAGTCGCTAGGGCGACGGTGCAATGCATTTGAGAACTTCTGGGGCTCAGATGCTTCTCCCGGCATGCAGTGGACAGGTGTTTTGGCTTATCTGGTAAGCGGGTCTCAACTGGCTTCCAGCGGGTCTGGCGCTGCCAACTCCAGCGTCAGCAGGTCATCCTGTCTGGAGTTGTAGGCCATGGTGCCAACCTCATCCAGAGCCCGGCTTTCACTTGCGGCCAGTTCGCGGAGGTATTCCTGGTAGTGGTTTTCGCGCAGCATCTGCAGCGTCTGCCGTTCGCGACAGGCTTCCATCAGGCCGCGCCGCGCTTGCGACACTGCGCTGCGCAGTTGCTCGCACCGCTCTGACTGGTCATTCATCAGTTGCGCCATTCGCCGCCGGTAGCCGTCGTAGTCCAGCAGGACCATGACATCCACATCGTCTTGCCCCGCCGCCTGTGCAGTTTCTTCAGCCAGCGACAGCAGCCGCTGGTAGTGGCGCAGTTGGTTTTCGGCGGCATGGTATTGTCGCTGTGCGGTGGCGAATTTGCGGTGGGCCAGGTCCTGGTTACGTTTGCGCACCTTGAGGGCCGTTTGCAGAGGGAACTCGAAAGATTTCATGACGCGCCTTCCACCGAGCGGTGATAGCGGCGACCGCCTTTCCCCTTGTCGCTGAGGTTGGGCTTCTCCCTTCGACGTTGCTCAGGGCGGTGAGCTTGTCGAACCGCAGCCCAATTCTGCGTTCGTGTTGCTTATGACTTATGGTTGTACTGAAATTATCGGCATAGCGCCCCGGCCGCTTGAGTACATTGAAAAAACAGTGCAACAGCCCTGCAAAGAATTCCCTCACGCCCTGACGCCTCACGCCGCAACCGAGAGATGATCAGCGATACTGTACTTGTCCATCTTCGACCGCAGCGTCTTGCGGGCTATCCCCAGGACCTCCGCTGCCCGCGTCTTGTTATTATTCACCGCGGCGAGTACTCTCAGAATATGCGCCTTTTCGACCTCTTCCAGTCCCACCAGCGTACTGGGTTCGTCAATGGCTGACGCTACGACGGTGCCGAGCTTATCGCGCGCCTGGGCTTCTCCGCTCGCAGCGTTTTTCAGGGCTTGCAGGTAGTCGGGCGATGAGGCCGAAGCCCCGATCATCAGGTGGTGGGCTTCAATGGTTCCGCTGCCGGCGATCAGCAGTGCCCGCCGCATTACATTTTCCAGCTCACGCAGATTCCCCGGCCATTCATACCGCTGCAACTCCAGCCTTGCTGCTGCGGAGATGCTGTAACTGCCGGCCGACCCCTCATTGCCATGCTGCTTGAGGAAATGGTTGGCGAACAGCATGATGTCCTCGAGTCGCTCACGCAGTGGTGGCAGGTACAGTGGCACTACATTTAGCCGGTAGTAGAGGTCCTCGCGGAACTTGCCCTCCTTGACCGCTTGTTGCAGGTTGCAGTTGGTGGCTGCGATAACCCGCACATCCACTTCGCTCGCTTTGACGCCACCCAGCCGGGTGAACTGCCCATCCTGCGCAAACCGCAGCAGTTTCACCTGCATATCCGTGCTCATCTGGGAGATCTCGTCCAGAAACAGCGTCCCCTTCTCGGCCTGTTCGCACAGTCCCGGCTTCCGGCTCGTGGCCGAGGTGAACGCGCCTTTTTCGTGACCGAAAAGTTCGCTTTCCAGAAGTGTCTCGGGAATCGCCCCACAGTTCACTGGCACGAAGGCGTGGCTGCTGCGGTTACTCATGTAGTGAATCGCCCGCGCCAGGTATTCCTTGCCGGTGCCGGTTTCGCCCTGGATCAGCACGCTCACATCGCTGTAGGCCACCCTGGCCGCCGCCACGTAGCAGCCCTCGACTACCGGGTCGCGCGACAGCACGTTATCGAACCCGAAGCGCGTCCGCAGCGCATCCCAGAGATAGGCATTGTCGAACACCACCACCGACGCCTCGGTAATTTCCTTCACCTTGGTCAGCAGTTCATCGGGCGCGAAAGGTTTGCAGAGGTAGTCACACGCGTAGTTGCCCAGCGCTTCGATGGCAGTCTCCACGCTCGGGAAGCCGGTGACGACCAGCGCGGGCAGATGCTGACCGGCGCCACGCAGCTCACTCAACAGCGCCACCCCGTCGCCGTCGGGCAGCTTCCGATCCAGTATCGCCAGGTCAAAGTCACTCTTTGCGAGAGCCGTTCTGGCTTCTGCCACGGTAGTTGCCTGGGTTAAGTGGTATCCATTGTTGCCGAGTATCTCCTCGAAAAGCTCTTGCATTGAGGGCTCGTCATCTACAACCAGCACTGATACGTGCTCTTTGCCATCCGGCATCGCGGCGCTTCTCCCTTTTCAGTATCTACCCGGCTCGCGCATTATAGATATATTCCCGTGGGTCGGGCATCCTGCCCGACTCGCTTGCCGTTTGGAGGGTCATTCCGCTACACTTTGGCGCATTCTTACCCGCTTCCGTTCTCCTATCGGCACAACTGGGCAGCGGCTTTAGCGGGATTGCGCAAGAAGGTACCGGCCTGCTGGAGCAAAGAGGTACATTCTGAGCCTTCGTGGGGAAACTTGGCGTGACAGGTATGGCTGGCACACGTGGCGAGGATTGCTATTGCTGTAACTGCCCATCTATCCGCGGGGGATGGCCGAGCGAGGCATGGAGTCGGGCTTCCACTGTAGTTATGCAAATTGTGGGCAACTCAAGCTATATGCTGCCGGTGTGGCGTCGTTAGTCGTAATGGAAGGGCCTGTCGCCGTGAGCTTTGCTGTGCAAAGCTCACAAGGCTGGCCCAGTCGTTGTCGTTGGCCGTTTGGGTCTGGAGATCTCGCCGGGATAGCGTCCTGCGTGGGCCGGCCTCCTTGCGGTCGTCGGCGACGACCGCAACTCGACACGGCCCTTCCAACAGCAGGGCAATGTGCAATGGGAGGCCCTTGCAAAGCTCTAAATCCCTTTTGTGATTAGAAATCTGCATAACTACAGTGGATACCCGGCCCACGGGAATATTTCCGAAAAAGACCCTTTTTCTAGACTCCGCAGATCGATTCGACCATTGGATACCACGGCCCGCGCCTGCTCTTCACGGCCTCCTGCGCCTTATCGGACAATGGCAGAACCATGCTGACCTCGTCTGCCTCCTTGACGAACCCTGCCATCTGGAACAGGTCGCATATCGGGTCAATCGCATCCCAAGCGCACGCCAGGTCTGCTTGCGACGCTGCAGCCAGCAGGCTATTGAGCGCGTCAAGGCCATCGCAGAGGTCTTCGCGGGAGGCGAAGTCGGAGATCGTCGCGACCGCACTCGGCTGGGCTTGCAACAGCGGCGTGACGTGGGACGTACATGTGGCCGCTATCTCCCCATCGGCCTCAGCAACCAGGATATCTACTTCTGAACCCAAAGCACGCTCCGTCTTACGCCACGCCCACAATTCCTCGTCCAGCGGCGCGTAGCCCTCATAGCTGGCGTAGAAATCGTTGAGCATCTCGGTGATCTCTCCATGCTCGCTCTCGTTGGCCCGACGCACGGATAGCGTCCCCCCTACTTCCGGCCGTTTTCCATTCAGCAGTCGGCAATTGGAGCGTGTTTCGTAGCCCAGTTGCTGGTAGAAAAGGTGCGAATGGTCCTGCGGACTTGTGTAAAGAATCGCGGCAT
This sequence comes from Candidatus Zipacnadia bacterium, assembly GCA_029821145.1. Taxonomy (GTDB): domain Bacteria; phylum Armatimonadota; class Zipacnadia; order Zipacnadales; family UBA11051; genus UBA11051. The sequence goes on along the minus strand of JALGTY010000133.1, from coordinate 1,366 downwards.
CCGCTCCCTCTTCCTGTATAATCTCGTGGGCCATGCACATCAACCTCCGCGCAAGGCCCCGCCTGCGGTGCTGTGGATGGGTAGCCACAGTATCAATTATGCCGCACTCAACAAGCTCGCTCCCTATCTGCACCGGCTGGATCGCTACCAAGGCCATTGACACCATCTGCTCGCCATCCAGTGCGGCCACGCATCTTGCGGCCGAACTCCCCGGCCGCCGCAGGAACCACTCCGTATATGCATCATCGAAGCTTGGCGCGGGATCGTGCTCCGCGAAGGCAGCCACGCTAAGCCGACACGTCTGCGACAGACGGTCCCGTACCTGGGTATGGTCAACGAACTTGTAATCATCCATCTTGCTTTTGTCTCCTCCCAAAATGCTCTCTATAAAGGACTTCGACACATGCCGGCGAAATCCTTTCCCGTGGCATTGACCCGATGCTTTTCAGTTGACCAGCGCACCCTCATATCCGTCCTTGAGGAGGCCTTTTACAGATAACGGTGATGCGCTGAAAAAGCGCTGTCTTGCTCTGCCGACGCGCAGCGTCGGCGCGCACACTGTGGCCAATCCTGGTGCTTTTTGCCCCCTTCCGCGTCGGAAGGGGCCGGTGGATGCTCTGCATCCGGCCGAGGATACCATGGGCTTTGAGGCGAAGATCGCCGGCTGGTTCGAGAACGAGGGCCACGAGGTGGTCCGCTACAACCAGGTCGTGTACAACTACGCTGGCTCTCACGAATCAGCCCAGCTTTTCGAGGACAACGGTTGTGACATCGCGGTCTTCAACTTCTGCATCTGGTCGTACCCCGACTTCTCGGTGCAGTGCGCGCAGGGCTTGAGCTGCCCGATATTGCAGATTGGTAATATCAACCCCGGATATCCCGGCTGGGTCGCGTTTTTCTGCTCGGCGGGGTCATTGGACGAGGTCGGCATCCCCTACGGCCGCGCGCTGGGTGATATTGACGAGCCGGCCGTCGCCGACAAGGTCCGCAAGTTCCTCAAAGAGCACAGCCCCGACCTTCGCGCCAAGGGCTACGAAGCCGCTGAGGACCTCTACGGGATGCGCTACGGCGAGTTTGACGGCCCCTCGATGGGGATGTACACCGGCCACACCGATGCCAGCCAGTGGATGTCACAGCTCGGCGTGCACATCGCCCACCGCAGCCAGTTGACGCTCTTCCAGGAGGCCAGGCGCATTGACGACGACCGGGTCGAGGCCGGCCTGGCATGGCTGGAGGAGGTCGCCAAGGAAATCCAGTACGACGGCGACGCACTGACGCCCGGCATGGATGGCACGCTCGCCCGCCAGGTCCGCTGGTATCTCGCCATGAAGGACTTCTGCCGCGACTACGGCATTGACTTCTGCGG
>JALGTY010000132.1 GCA_029821145.1 Candidatus Zipacnadia bacterium | reverse complement strand
AGGTCGAAGTCCAGGTGCGAATCGTTGCTGCGCATGAGGAAGAAGAAGCGCGCGACATCGCTGCCGACCTCGTCAATCAGATCGCGCACGGAATATATCTGCCCCTTGCGCTTGGCGAGCTTGACCGTCTCGCCGCCCCGTATCAGGCGCACGTTCTGATAGACGATGATCTCCACGCGGTCGAGGTCAAAGCCGCACGCGGCCAGGACGGCCTGCAGGCGAGGGACATAGCCTGCGTGGTCGGGACCGAAGATGTATATGAGGCGATCAAAGCCGCGGGCGAACTTATTGGCGGCATAGGCGGCATCGGCGGCGATGTAGGTCGGTCGCCCGTCGCTGCGCACCAGCACGCGGTCCTTCTCGTCGCCGAACTTCTCGGTCCGCAGCCAGACGGCGCCATCTTCTTCGTAGGCCATGCCCTTTTCGGTCAAGCCGGCGATCTCGCGCTCGATGTCACCGTTGTCGTACAGCGATTTCTCGGTGAACCAGACGTCGAACTCGATGCCGAAATCCTGCAGATCCTGTTGGGCCTGCTGCACGATTTCATCCACCAAGAAGCTGAAAAACTCATAGGCCGCTTCGTCATCAAGCGGCAGGTCGGCGTATTCTTCGCCGTGCTCGTCTGCCAGCCGCTGGCCCATCTCGGTGACGTAATTGCCGTGATAGCCGTCCTCCGGGAACTCCACCTCACGGCCCAGCACCTGCAGGTAGCGGGCCTGAATAGACCTGCCGAAATTCAACGCCTGCGTGTTGTAGCGCCCGTCATTGACGTAGTATTCGCGCTCGACCTCATGGCCGGTAGCCTGAAGCATGGAGGCAAGGGAGTCGCCGAACGGCGCGCCGCGAGCATTGCCGATGTGGATCGGCCCGACCGGATTGGCCGAAACGAACTCTATCTGCACTCTTGTCCCCGCGCCTGCATCGGTGTGGCCGTAGGCTGCTTGCTTTTCGAGGATTTCCGCTACGGTGTCGGTGAACCAACTGCTGGCCATGAACATGTTGATAAAGCCAGGGCCGGCGACTTCGACCTTTTCGAGCGGGAGTTTAGCCTCGCGCAATTTCTCGGCCATAGCTTCGGCAAGCTGTCGAGGCGGCATGTTGGCCTGCTTGGCCGCGACCAGGGCGATGTTGGTCGAGAAATCGCCCATCTCAGGGCTGGGTGGGGCGGTCAGTTCAATTTCAGGTAACTCAAAGTCGGTGATACCTCCGGCCTCGGCGACCTCTCTCACCGCTTCGCCCAGCGCTTTCTCAATCTGATCGCGTATCATAAGCCTTGCCTCTATACGGCTGCATTTCGCCAATGTCCTAGAAATCGAGCCAGATGTGCAAGTTGGCGTAGATATAGTCAAGCAGATGCATGGCCAGGACCAGGCCGGTGAGCATCTGCGGCAGGCCGCGTACCCATAGCGAATGCAGCCAGGGCACGCGCCGGTCCGGGTCCTGACGCCAGCGGTCGAGTAGGGCCTGTCCGGCCTTCATGCCGGCTCGCAACTGTGCGGGTGTCGGCGGCTTGGTAGTGAAATAGTTTTGCACGAAGTAGCCGGTATGGTAGCGAAAACGCCAGCCAAACAGGCCACCTAACACCGCAAGGGTCCAGTGTACCGGCAAGAGCAGAAAAAAGAACGCCACCGCCAACAGCACACCGAAGAGCAGCACGGTGCCGCAGCGGGCGTGTACCCGAGGCATTTCGACAACATCGTCGTAGCGCAAATTCTCGAACTGCTCCATGGCCGCGACGACCTTGTGCTCGGCAGCATGATAGCCTGAGAGCGCCGAGAGGCGCAGGACTAATAGGAAATTGACCAGGATCAGACCGTGAATCAGCGAGCGACCGAAAGGTAGGTCCAGACCGACGGCCTGGTCGGCGATAACCTGCAGCGCCGTCCACGGCAAGGACAGTCCGAACGCCTGCTGCACCAGCCAAGCCTCGATGTAGGTGGTGACTACGGCCACAGCGAGTAGAGTTATGATATAGGCGCCGCCGAGAAGCAGATGCAGGCTGCTGGCGGACCCGTACGCCCCGTTGGACAGATGCACGCCAAGGGGTAGAGCCGTGCCGCTTACCCTACCTGGTCGGGCGCCGGGCACAGCACGGCTCGGCACCTGTGAAGGCGGCTGCGGTTCGCCGTAGGGCACATGTTGCTGAGAAGCTGTGTTCTCGATGCTTGCGCCGTCGCGCATCAGTGTGCTATACTCTGACTTTCCTGGAGTAATCTAGAAACAATGAACGGCGCCTCAGTAGGGGCGTCATGCCGAAATAAGCCGCCGGCGATACAGAAGGGACTGGAGTATCTTGGCAAAGGTTTGCAGAGTTTGTGGAAAAAAGCCTGGGTTTGGTTCTAATGTCAGTAATTCGCAGCGCCACACCAAGCGAAAATTCCTGCCGAACCTGCAGCGCATCAGAGTGAAGCAGCCGGGCGGCGGATCGAAACGCACGTGGGTGTGTACCTCCTGCATCCGGGCCGACAAAATCCAGAAGGCGTAAGCTCTACCGCTGTCTGCATGACTTGCAACGGCCGGGCGAGGTCCCGGTCGTTTGTGTTATGGACACGCCGTTATGCGTCCTCCACGTGGGGCGAATTATAGCACAGCGCGTCAAACAGGCGCAACTCAGCGAAGGCGACCACCCGCACATCAAATTCCCCGCACTTGCGCGAGCGGAAGGCCCGGCCAATGCGCAGACGTACCGCTGCCATCAAGACCCTCGGCTGCAAGCTGAACCAGTACGAGAGCGAGCAGATGAGGGTACAGTTGGAGAGCCTCGGTTACCAGGTGGTTGAGTACGAGGCCGGGGCTGAGTTGTGCATCATCAACAGTTGCACCGTCACCTCCCGCACCGACCGTGATACCCGGCGCCTGGCCCGCCGCGCCAAACGCCTCAACCCCAAAGCCTACGTCGTGGTGGCCGGCTGCTATGTAGAAGTAAATCCCCAGGATCTGGAAGCGATGCCCGAGATAGACCTGCTGGTGCGAAACGCCGACAAGAGCCGACTGGCTCAACTGCTGCCTGCTGCAGACGGCGCATCTGATACGGCTGCCTCTTACGGCGACGCCGGGCCGATTATCTCCGACTTTTCCGGTCACACGCGGGCCTTTGTGAAGGTACAGGAGGGCTGCAACGTCCGCTGCGCCTACTGTATCATCCCCGATGCGCGGGGGCCGTCACACAGCGTCGAGCCGGAGCAGGTGCTGGCACAATGCCAGGTGCTGACAGATGCCGGGTGCCCTGAAATAGTCTTCATCGGCACCCACCTGGGCCAATACGGCCGCGACCTCGACAGCGAGATTGACCTGGTCCAGCTCATCAACCTGGTCTGCGAGTTGCCGATGCCGCGGCTGCGCTTGAGTTCGATAGAACCGCGCGAGATTACCCCCGAAATCGTCCGGATGGTGCGAGATGGTGGACAGGCGCTTACCTGCGGGCGAGATCTGGCTGTCTCCGGCAAGCTCTGCCGGCACCTGCACATCCCGCTGCAAAGCGGCTGTGATAGCGTGCTGCAGCGCATGAACCGGCCCTATGATACGGCGTTCTACGCGGAGGTGGTGAAGCGTATTGTAGGATTACAGCCGGAGGCCGGCATCGGTGCCGACGTGATAGTCGGCTTCCCCGGCGAGACGGACGAAGAGTTTGAAGCGACGCGTGAGTTTGTTGAGGACCTGCCGCTTTCGTATCTGCACGTGTTCACCTACTCCGAGCGGCGCGGGACACCGGCTGCCGAGATGCCTGACCAGGTTGATTACGAGGTGCGCAAGGCCCGCAACCATGTGCTGCGCGACATCTCTGAGCAGAAACGAGAGCAGTTCGCGCAGAGCATGGTCGGCAAGTGCGTGGAGGTCGTGCTGCAAACCCAGCAGGAGGACACAGCAGTGCGGGGGATAAGCGACAACTATCTGGAGGTTGATGTGGCAGGCGCAGCGGGGAGGTCCGGCGAACTGGTCAAGGTCGAAATACAAGCCGCCAACAACTCCCGGTTGTTTGGCCATCTGACGGAATAGAAGACATTCTCAAGGAGATGACAAAATGGCGAAGCTGGCTATCAACGGAGGCGCGAAAGTTCGCACCAAGCCGTGGCCGTCGTGGCCGATATGGGACGAGCGGGAGATTGAAGCTCTTGAGGCGACAGTACGGAGCGGCCACTGGGGCCGGCTGTACGAGGACTCTCAAGTCGAAGAGTTTGAGAAGGCTTTTGCGGAGTACCAGGATGCAAAGTTCGGCATCGCTGTAACCAGCGGCACTGCCGCCCTGACCGTGGCTCTCAAGGCCGTCGGTGTTGACATCGGCGACGAGGTTATCGTGCCACCGTACACCTTCATCGCAAGCGCGACCTCAGTTTTGCAGAACAACGCTGTGCCGATCTTTGTGGATGTTGAGTTGGAAACGCGGAATATTGACCCGGACGCGATTGAGGCGGCTATCACACCCCGCACCACGGCGATCATGCCAGTGCATTTCAGCGGCCGGGCCTGCGACATGGAGCGTATCAATGACATCGCCGCACGGCACGACCTGATGGTCGTTGAGGACGCGGCGCACTGCTGGGGCGCGATGTGGAATGACCGCAAGCTGGGTGCGGTCGGCGACATTGGGGGAGTGAGCTTCCAGGAGAGCAAGCACATGACCGCCGGCGAAGGTGGCATCATATTGACCAATGATGAAGAGTTGGCGGCCAAGGCGTTCTCCTACCATCACATCGGCCGCATCCCGGGCCGGCCCTTCTACGAGCATCATTACTGCGGCTGGAACTTCCGCATGACCGAGTTTGACGCCGCCGTGCTGATGTGCCAGCTTGGCCGGGTGGAACAGCAGACGCAGCGGCGGCATGAGAACGGGCTCTACCTGGACGAGCAACTCGGCCGAATTGCGGGCCTGACGCCTCTGCGCCGGGATCCGTATATGACCCGTATTGCACGTCATAGCTTCGCTGCGCTGTATGACGAGGAGATTTTCGGTGTACCTATTGAGAAGTTCAGGGAGGCGGTTTCAGCCGAAGGTGTTGGCTGCGGCGGCGGCTATCCGCACCCGCTCTACAAGAATCCCCTCTTCGCCGAAAAGCGCTTTGGCCGCATCACCGAGATGATCGAGTACCCCGACTACGGCGACATGTATCTGCCGAACTCCGAGCGGCTGTGCCAGGAGCTTATCAGCTTTGGCCAGGCCTACCTGCTCGGCACCCGCGAAGACATGGACGACATCGTTCGTGCCGTCGAGAAGGTCAAACAGAACGTGGACGAACTGCGCTGAACGTGGCATTTTTCCCCGTCAAATTGTACGGATTCAGGAGTTGAAGCCATGTCCGAGGCAACGGGTTTGTGCGCACCCGCATTGGTGCTGTCCGCGCTGATTCTGAGTATGAATGTGGCGGTGGGGCAGGAGCGGCTGTATGCCGGCAACGACCAGCATCCCCGCTTGCTTTGCACCGCGGCCGAATTGGACCTGGTGCGCAGTCGCCTGGACGGAGAGGTCGAGGCGATCGCCTATGAGCGGCTGCTGGAGAAGTGCGACTCCTACCTCGACCCGGCATCGCCACATTATGTCAACTGGCCCCAGCAGCAGAATGAGATCGGCTGGGATGGCGGAAGGGCCAACCTGTGGGAAGTGCGCGCGGGGGCCTGGATGCTGACCAAGCGCTATGAGGAGCTGGCCTGGGCTGGGGTGCTTTCCGGTGAGCAGAAGTACATTGACGGCGCGAAGAATATTGTACTGACGATTATTCGCGAGCGGGTCATTGACCGTATCGGTGGCACCAACTACGGCCGCGAATACACCGGATGGCTCGCCCAGCCGCTGGACGCCGGCCACTCCAGCCGCTCACTGGCAGTCTTCTACGACCTGCTTTACGACCACCTGAGTGAAGAAGAACGCGCTGAGGTACGTGAATACATCACAGGCACCTATCTCGCGTATCTATACCCCTATATGACCAAGCTTAAGGAGTCCGATCGCTACCCGGCCATCCTGGGGCACAATATGCACCTCATCGGCAACGCCGCCGGTGGCCTGATGGCGCTGGCGATCTACGGCGAGGGCGGCCACTCGACGGAGCAAGAAAACGCCTGGGTCAACACCTTCTTCGAGGGCATAGAGGGGTTTCTGGGAATCGGCATCGGGGAGGACGGTGGTGCGCTGGAGGGGCCTGGATACACGGGCGCGTGTCTGTACTACAGCGTGGCCCTGATAGATGCGATGCGGCGGGCCGGGGGCAAGAATCTTTTCGAAAGCCCAGCGCTGCAGAAGGTGCCTTACTACTACCTGTACGAACTGCGGCCTAATGGCGCCTTCTTCAACAATATCAATGACGCGTGGTTTTCGGCCCACACTGTTTTCTTTCCCCTCTTTGCCGGCATTTGTGATGATCCGGCGCTGACCTGGCTATGGGAGCAGACAGACGGCTGGCGGCACGATGAAACCAACGTCTTCGGCGACACCTGGTCCGGCTGGGTGCCGGTGCTGCCGTATGTGATCCTGTGGCACGCGCTGGCTCCCGAAGCCAAATCGCCCGACGAATTGGGCAAGCCACTCAGCCGGAAGTTCTCGCGCCGTGGCCTGGTGAGCATGCGCACAGGCTGGGGCAAAGAAGGCTGCCTGTTTTCGTTTCTGAGCGGCGGCCAGCCGGATCAAGGTCACGCCCAGTACGATGCGAACCACTTTGCGCTTTACTGCGGAGAAAGCATCCTGGCGTACGACTCGGGCTATGGCGCTCGTGACACCGATGATCACAACAGCCTGCTTTTCGACGGCAAGGGGCAGACCGTGCGCTGCAATGAGGGACGCATCATCGCCTATGAGCCCGGTGAGATAGCCACGTACGCATGTGGCCGCGCCGGGGACTTGTACGATAACGAGGCGCTGAAGGAATTCGACCGCCATGTCTATTTCGTCCGTGGCCCCCACGGCCCTTATGCGGTCGTCTATGATGAGGTTGAAGCCGACGGGGCGGAGCACAGCTATACGTGGCTGCTGAACATTCACGCCAACAACGCATTCGAGCTGTCAGGCGAGCATCCGGTCGTGGTTGATGAGGCAAGCGGTTGGCAGATGGACGTGTTGCTTTTCGCGAGCACTGAGCCGGAGATAACCACCGACATGAATGAAACGAAGGCGAGTCGGACGGCAAAGGTGAAGACCCATCCGCGGCTACGGGCTGAGGTGAAGACGGATCAGTCCCCGGCGTTCCTGGCGCTGCTCTATCCCCGCAAGCCAGGAGCAAAGCTGCCGCAGGTGACGCGCCTCAACGACCATGCACTGCGCGTCGCCTGGCCTGATTACGTTGACCTGGTCGCTTTCGGCCCGGCGAAAACTGCCGAAGCCGAAACGCAGGACATCGGTTTCATGCGCACTAAGCGGTAGGCAGGAGTTCATACTTATGCTAAAGCCGCATTATTCCTCAACGCGTAGCTCGGCCTGACCTGCGCGAAGCGCAGGTCAGGTGAAAACGTGATTTATCGCGTTTTCAGCTTCCAGCCCGAGGTCGTTGGCTACCAGGCGTGCCATTTCACTCACGAATGGTCCCAGCTAGAGCCACGAACAGGAGATTTTCCAGATGAAAATGGCGTTACCCCTTCTGATTTGTGTTCTGGGTATCCTCAGCTTGACGGCCTGTGCCGCCGAGCGGCCGTATCTGCCGACGGAGGAGGAAGTGAGCGCTCTGCACAGGCAGAGAAGTGCAGAGGCCAGAGAAAAGGCGCTGCACAACTGGGCCCGCTATGTTGATATGAGCGATGAAGAGACCTGGGCGCTGATACCAGGCGTCAATAGAAACCTCTGCAGGAGAATGTGAGGATATGAGCAGGGCCTGACCGATCAGCATCCGGTCAGGCCCTTTTCGCCACGCCCACCCGCCCCCCCCCCCGACGGGCCACCGCATACCACCTCGTCTGCCATCCCCCTGCTCATCACTACCTGCGTTCGCGACTACCTCTCCTGTGTCAATTCATTTGCGCAGCAGATACCTCTCTGGGTCACTGGGCTGCTGACTTTCATCACCGTGTGCATACCCGATGCTTTGCAGCCAGCAGTACGTCCTCTGATAAAAGTCTTCCCGGCCCTCGGCCCCCAGGTGGTCCTCATAATCAGTCACCACCAACTGCTTTCTGCACCGAAGATGGTTGTAGATGGACAGGACCTGTTCAGGTGTGGCCACTTCGTCTTCGAGGCTCATCGTCACCAGAGTCGCTGCCCTGACCTCCGGGGCGAAGTTGAAGAAATCGAAATATGTGATGCTGCGGCGGAGTTCGTCATCGGTTTTGCGGTTGTCGCTCTTGATGCGGTTCAGCGGGCGCAGCACGGTCGGCGAATCGGCGGGTGTGCCCATCTTCAGATAGTGAAACCCCGGTGCCGGCTCGTGGATGGCGATGAATGCGACCAGGTCCGGCTCCAGCGCGGCCAAGGCTACTGCAACGGCCCCGCCAAGCCCCTCGCCGATGATGCCAACGCGCGGCTCGTGGACATCTGGCTGGGAGAGGAGATACCTGAGACTGTGGCGGGTCGTTAGCACGACATCTCTGAGCGGACAGGCCCCCTTGTCAGGAAGGCCGGCGGCGGCCCAGCCGTCGCGGCGCGAAGAGCCCGGCAGGAGCGTAAGATGCAGGCTTACCTTGCCCTCCAGCGGAGCGATGTAATCATCATCAGCCCACCAGTCGCTAAGATGCAGGATCGGCACCGTAAGCGTGGAGTCCTTGCATTCGGTCATTTCTCCG
>JALGTY010000131.1 GCA_029821145.1 Candidatus Zipacnadia bacterium | reverse complement strand
TACCTCGGTGCGCACACATGTTCTGGGCAACGCTCCGGCACGTGTGTTTCTCGGGAGGAGTCCGTCAGTGCGGCGAGCGGGCGTCGGCAGCAAAGGTGATAACACCAAGATACTTGACTTCTGGATGCCGCAGTTGGTTGTGCGTCGGCAGGCCGCCGATGACGAGCCGCTGCAGAGCATCTTTGTGGCAGTGGAAGAGCCGTTCTGCGGCGATACCTTTATTGACAGCATCGAGGCCGTGGAACTGACGCCGCCAGACGAGAATGCAGTCGCCCTGCAGGTACGGCACGGCGACACGGTTGACACCATCGTCAGCACGCTCGATGAGCCCCCGTATCCGGAGCGCAAGACAGCGGAGGGTATCGCTATCAAGGGCCGCCTCGGCATAGTGCGACAGGTCGCCGGTAAGACAACCGGCGCGTGGCTATTCGAAGGCCAGAGGCTGGCCGGCGGCGGCTGGGCGGTAGATACCACCAACAGCCGCTACAGGCGCAGAACACGATGCCTTTGTCACCGACGCCGAGTTGCCTGAAGGTGCGGCTCTGGAGGGGGTCTGGATGATCGTCACACACGGCAATGGCTTTACGCACGGCTACCCGATAGAGCGTGTGGAAAAGCGAGACGGCAAGACCGTCATCGTGCTGAGCATGGATCATGGGCTGACGATAGAAGGCGAGCAGACCCAGGAGGTCTTCTACCCGCAACGCAAGATCGAGGGGGTAAACAGCTTCGTCATCCCGCTGGCTGCGACGGTGACGAAGACGGAATGATGACTGGCAACGGCACCCTCACCCCTTGTAATTCCCCTCTCCCTGAGGGAGAGGGGAAAACGGCAACGGCGTCGGGCAGGATGCCCGACCCACGGGAGAGTAGTTGGGAAAGCAAGTGGCACGCGATAGTTATCTGGGAAGCCCATGCCACGCGGGGAGGAAGGGCCAACGGCAAAAGCAACGGCAGGCGGGGCACAGGTCCCCGCCTTACAAACTGAAACTTTCTAACAAATACGACAAGAATGTCGCGCAACAGCTATTACGCAGTTCGACCTATTGAGGATCTAGTAGGGGACAGTCCCTAAAGGGACAGTCCCCATACGCAGCCCATCCCAAAAAGCAGCAGCGTCTGGAAAGCCTGTGCCATGCGATAGTTATTTGGGAAAAGCCCCGCCGTCGCTGAAGCTATGACGGGCGAACTTGTGCCACGGGATAATAACGTTAGAGGAGTGACGAATATGTTGAGTTGCAACGGGGCCAATCTTATTCACCTGCTGGGAGTCTGTGCGATGGCCGGGGCGGTTGCTCTACCGGCGCTGGGTGCTGGGCAAGCTCTGGAGATCAAGCATCCGGTGCTCGACCACAAGATTGACAAGAGCAATGCCGCAGGCTACGAGAAGGCCGTCGAGGCCGTCATGGCAATGAGCGAAGAGGAGATGCTCTCGTATGTGCCGGAGAAGCCGTTCTGTCGGTGGTGCTATTGCCCCAACTGCCACGGCGGCTCGCAGGGCTCAGGCATATATGAGTGGAGCATTGAGCGTCCCGAGGAGCTGAAATGCAAATACTGTGGCATGGTGTTTCCCAATGACCAGTATCCGGACGACCAGATACTGAGCGGCAAGAACGTATTGGGGGAGACGGTCACGTATCGCTACCACCAGGACCAGCAGCGCGACGACCTGACGATCTTCATCCGCGCGCACATTCTGATGCACAAGCGCTCCTGGATAATGCGCCAATGCAGCGCCCTGGCCAGAGCCTACCACGCCACAGGCAAGGAGGAATACGCGCGGCGCGTAGTGCTCATACTCGATCGCACTGCCCAGGTCTATCCGCACTATCCGGTGATGCAGCACCCGATCACCAGTTTTCTGTTCGCGAAGTCGCAGGCCCCGCCGTTCGCCTGGAATGCGGGCAGATGGGGGAACTTCCACAACGAGATTCCCAAGTCCGTTATCTGGCCCTATGATTTGGTGTATGAGAGCGAGGAATTCGACAAGCTGTCGCAGGAGCGCGGCTATGACGTCAGGGAGAAACTGGAGAATGACTTCCTGAAAGTGACCTATGAGGCTGCCGCCGCCAGTAAGTACCATGTGGGCAACGTGGTGGGCTATGATGTGACCGGCGTTGCGATACTCGGGCGGGTGATCAACGAGCCGGCCTACGTCCATCGGGGCTTCGGTTGGATGAAGCAAAACGTTGATGAGGGGTTCTTCTATGACGGCATGTGGCACGAGGCGCCCTCCTACCACTACATGACTATGGGTGGTCTGCGGTCGGCATTCAACACCGTAAGGGGCTATTCGGACCCTCCCGGCTATGTTGACGAGGTTGATGGCACGCGGTTTGATGACCTGGATCCCGAGAAGCAAGTGCCGTTTTTGGCCAGGTGCATAGGTGCGCCGTCAGTGCTGGATTTCCCTAACGGCTGCTCGAGTACGATTCACGACACCTGGGCCAATGAGCGACGCTCCAAGCCGCGGACGAGGACGGTATCCACCATCTGTCCCGGGTACGGACATGCCTCTCTGGGCCGCGGCGAAGGGCTGCACCAGATGCAGGCACAACTGCACTTCTCCGGCGCCTACGGCCACGCACACCTTGACAATCTCAACCTGACCCTTTTCGCCAAAGGGCGTGAGATGCTGTGCGACATCGGCTATACCCACATCAAACTGCGGCACTGGTCGGTCTGCACAATCGGCCATAACCTGGTGGCAGTTGACCGCACGCGCCAGGGCTACAAGAATTCCGATGGTGATCTGCTGGCCTTCTTCCCTGATTCCAACGGCGTGTCAATGGTGGAGGCGGACGGCAAGCGCGCCTACGCGAACATCGAGGGCCTCGATATGTACCGGCGCATGTTGGTGACGGTGCCGGTGTCCGACGAGGATGCCTATGTTGTGGACCTTTTCCGTGTCAGGGGCGGGACGATTCACGACTGGCTGCTGCACGGAAGCGCCAATCACGAAATGACGGCGCACTGCAGTGTGCAGCTCACCGGCGATCGCGAGAATATGCTGGAGCCCGGTGATGAATGGCAAGAGCCACGAACCGAGGGATCCAGGTTCAACCCCTACGGTGTAATCAGGGAGGTAGCAGAAGGTAAGACCGATGACAATGTGGTGACAACCTTCGCCTATGTTGACGAGCCTGACAAAGGCGTGCGGGTGCATCTGTTAGGCGCCGGGCTCCTTCGACAGGCTCAGGGCAGGGAGACCGAAGTGTACCTGGGGCGCAGCCCTTCGGTGCGGCAGGCAGGAAGGGACAGCACCAAGGCTTACGACTACTGGATGCCGCAGCTAATAGCCCGTCGCAGGGGTGAAGCACCGCTGACCAACATCTTCGCCGCAGTTGAGGAGCCATACTCGGAAAGGCCGTTCATCAGCAGCGTCGAGCCGGTGGCACTGACGCCGCCGGACGACAACGCTCAAGGGGCGTCTGGGCATAGTGCGGCAGGTCGCGGGCGTGGCCACCGGCGCATGGCTGTTTGAAGGTGAGGCGCTGGCAGGTGGGGGCTGGAAGGTAGATGCCGCAGACAGCCGCTACAACGGCCAGATACAGGCCGCCACGCGTAAGGCGGAGGGTGCAGAACATGATGCCTTTGTTACCGACGCCGCGCTGCCTGAAGGTGATGGGATGCATGGTGTGTGGATGATAGTCACGCATGGGAATGGCTACAAGCATGGCTACGAGATAGACCGGGTTGAGAAGCAGGATGGCAAGACGAGTATCGTGCTGACATACGACCACGGACTGCGAATTGAGGGCGATAAGACGACAGAAGTTTACTTCCCGCGCCGGGAGATCGAAGGGACAAACAGCTTCGTTATCCCGCTGGCTACGGCAATGACGAAGACGGACGGAGTCGGGCAGGATGCCCGACCCACGGGAGAGTAGTTGGGAAAGCAAGTGTCACGCGATATTTCCTAACCCCCTAGCCCCCTTCCCTAATAGGGAAGGGGGAATCAAAGGGGGATAGGACGTGGAAGCCTGTGCCACGCGACATAATGCTGGAGGAATGATGAATATGTCCAACTGCTATGACTTTGGAATTCTTCATCTGATGTCAGTGTGTGCACTGGTCGCGGCGGTGCCGGCTCTGGGCGCTGGGCAAGCTCTGGGTATCAAGCACCCGGTGCTCGACTATAGCATTGACCCGGCAAAGGCGGCCCAATATGAGAAGGCCGTTGAGCGGGTCATGGCGATGAGCGAGGAGGAGATGCTGTCATTCGTGCCCGAAAAGCCAGTGTCAGTATTCTGCTACTGCCCCAATTGCCACGGCGGCTCGCAGGGCAATGGTGTCTTTACCTGGAGTGTTGACCGGCCCGACGAACTGAAGTGCCGGTACTGCGGCATGGTGTTTCCCAATGAGCAGTATCCCGATGACCAGGTTATTGAGGGCAAGAACGCACTCGGCGAGACCATCACCTACCGCTACCATCAGGATAAGAAGTACCCTGATTTGCGGGAGTTTTTCGGGGCGCAGATCCTTTCCCGCAAACGGAACTGGATCCTGGCTCGATGCTTTGAGCTGGGGAAGGCGTATCAAGCCACCAGGAAGCCGGAATATGCGCGGCGAGCGGCGCTGATACTTGACCGCATCGCTCAAGTCTATCCCCACTACCCCGTCGTCAAGCAGTGGACCGGAACATTCGATTTTGCCCCTTCCCAGGCTCCGCCGTATCCGAGCAGTGGGGGCAGGTGGGGCCGCTGGACGGCAGGCGAGCTGCCCGGCCAACCTGCGCCATGCTATGACCTGGTTTATGACAGTGATGAATTCGATAAGCTGTCCGAAGAACGCGGCTATGACGTGCGAGAAAAGATAGAAAATGACTTCTTCAAGGCCATATTCGAGGCCAATAACACACCGCCGCTGACCGAGGGCGGACAGCTTTCGACCCGCAACCTGCGGCGCGCGGGCATCATCGGGTGGGTTATCAACGAGCCGCGCATCGTGCACTGGTCGTTCGGCTGGCTAGAACACATGGCCCACCAGCGCTGCTTCTACGACGGGATGCTGAACCTGGCGCCCTCATATCACTACCAGATCCTGGGGGATTTCAAGCGCGCCTTTGCCAATCTGAAGGGTTATTCGGATCCTGCGGGCTACCTGGACGAAATTGACGGCACCCGGTTCGACAATCTGGTCCCGGAAGAAGAGCTCCCATTCATAGTCAGGGCGTACGATGCGCCATCGGTACTGGATTTTCCGAATGGCTGCTCGAGTCCGATTCACGATACCTGGCCGGGCGAGCGGCGCTCGAAGCCGCGCGACAAGACAGTATCCACGATCTGCCCGGGTTATGGACATGCCTCTTTGGGGCGCGGCGAAGGGACAAACCAGATGCAGGCGCAACTGCATTTCTCCGGCGCTTACGGCCATTCGCATCTGGATAACCTCAATATCATCATCTGGGCCAAAGAGCGGGAGATGGTGTCTGACCTGGGATACACCCATACCCGCGTTCGAAGCTGGAATTCGGGCACAATCGGGCACAATCTGGTTGCCATTGATCGCAAGATACAAGACGGCGGCGGAAATGCCTCGGCCGGCGACCTGTTGTGGTATTTCCCCGACACCGAAGGCGTCAGCGTGACCGAGGCCGATGGCAGGCGCGCCTACCACAGTATCGCAGGCGTCGAGAGGTACCGGCGGATGCTGGTACTGGTGCCGGTATCTGATGAGGACGCCTACGTGGTGGATATATTCCGGACCAAGGGCGGCTCGGTGCATGACTGGCTGCTGCACGGCGATGCGGACCATGACATGACAGCCACGTGCAGTCTGCGGCTTGAAGCCGGCCGTGAGAACATGCTCGAAGAAGACGAAGAATGGGAAGAGCCTGCAACCGAACGGGCGCGCTTCAACCCCTACGGCCTAATCAGAGAGGTGGCTGAGGCCAAGAGCGATGAGAATGTGGTGACGACATTCAGATATGCGGAGGAGCCCGACAGAGGCATCCGTATCCATGTGCTGGGCGATGAGGCAACAGAGGTTTATCTCGGGCGGAGTCCGTCAGCAAGGCGGGCCAAGAACGAAGACAGCAAGGCCTTTGACTACTGGATGCCGCAGTTGCTGCTGCGGCGGACCCGTTCGGCAAGCTCAGGGCCTGCGGCAGGTGAAGCTCCTGTCGCGAGTACTTTCGCGGCAGTGGAAGAGCCGTTTGACGGCGAAATGTTCATTGACACTGTCAAGCCGGTAGCACTCGAGCCAATTGACGATGGTGCGGTCGCGCTGCGTGTCACCCACGGCGATACGGTTGACACCATCATCAGTACGCTCGATGAAGCGCCATACCCGGAACGAACGACCGAAGACGGCTTCAGCATCAAAGGCCGGCTGGGAATAGTGCGACAGGTAGCCGGCCAGACTACGGCGATGTGGCTGTTCGAGGGAGAAGAGCTCGTCGCGAAAGACGGCAGCATTACATCGGAAAAAGGCGCCTGCAGCGGCGAGATCCAAGCCGCCACGCGCAAGGCCGACGGCGCAGATTACGATGCCTTCATTACCGATGCGGAACTGCCCGCCAGTGAGATGCTCCAAGGGGTGTGGATGATTGTAACTCACGGCAACGGCTGTACCCACGGCTACCCGATAGAGCGCGTAGAAAAGCAAGACGACAAGACCGTCATCGTGCTGAGCATGGATCACGGTCTGAAAATAGACGACGACAAGACCACTGAGATATACTTCCCGCAGCGGGAGATCGAAGGCAAGAACACCTTCGTCATCCCGCTGGCTGCGGCGATCGTCAATCACTGACCCGCAAAGCGTACATTCAGTTGACAAAGAACAGGAAAAGGATGTGAAGCATGGTGAACACGTTTGAAACGAGTCTGAGCAACACAGCGCACGTACTCGGTGTAATGATCGCACTGGTGAGTGTGGTGAGCACTGCGTTTGGTGCAGGGCAGGCGCTGGGTGTCAAGCATCCGGTGTTTGACTACAAGATTGATAAGGACAATGCAGCAGGCTACGAAAAGGGCGTCGAGCGGGTCATGGCGATGAGCGAGGATGAGGTGCTGTCGTTCGTTCCGCCGTACGCATACACGACCTACTGTGAGTGCCCCAATTGCTACGGCGGCGTCGAGGGCAACAATATCTTTATCTGGAGCATTGACAAGCCCGACGAGCTCAAATGCCGCTTCTGCGACACGATTGTGTATCCCAACGACAAGTACCCCGAAGACCATGTCATGACGGGGAAGAACAAGCTCGGTGAAGAGATCAGCTTCCCCTACTACCTCAATGAAGACAAGGACATCCGCCACTTCTTCAGCACGCACGTGCGGAGGCATAAGCGCGGCTGGCTCACCGGCCAGTTGATCGCTCTGGGCAAGGCTTACCAGGCCACTGGCAAGGAGGAGTACGCCGCACGGGTGGCTCTGGTTCTTGACAAGTTCGCCCAGGTGTATCCGCACTACCCGGTCATGCAGAATGGCCCCCGCAGGTTCAAGTTCCGCGAGTCGCAGGAGATGCCATATGCGTGGGACTCGGGCAAATGGGGATGCTTCCACAATGAAATACCCAAGCCCCTGCTCACAGCTTACGACCTCGTGTGTGAGAGCAAGGAGTTCGACAAGCTTTCGGCAGAGCGCGGCTATGACGTGAGGGAGAAGCTGGAGAATGACTTTTTCAAGGAGACGTTTGAGGTCATCGCCAGCAGCCCGTACCATGTCAGCAACGTCGTGGGCTATGATATTGCCGGGGCGGCGATACTCGGGCGCATCATCAACGAGCCGGCCTACGTTCATCGCGCCTTCGGATGGATGAAGCTGAATGTTGATGTGGGCTTTTTCTATGATGGTATGTGGCACGAGGCCCCCTCCTATCACTATATGACTATCGGTGGCATCAAAGCTGCCTTCAACACGGTCAGAGGCCATACCGATCCGCCGGGATATGTGGATGAGATAGACGGCACCCGCTTCGACGACTTCGACCCCGACACCCAGGTTCCATTCTGGGCCAAGTGTATCCACGCGCCGGCAATAGTCAGCTTCCCCAACGGCTGTGTGTCTCCGATCCACGACAGTTGGGCAGGATCGAGGTATGGCGCACCGGCGCGTACCAAGACGGTCTCGACAATCCTGCCCGGGTACGGACATGCTTCGCTGGGACGCGGCACCGGTAGCGACCAGATGCAGGCGCAACTGCATTTTTCCGGCGGATACGGCCACACTCATCTGGATAATCTCAACCTGATACTGTGGGCCAAGGGCCGCGAGATGCTGCCCGACCTCGGCTACACCTGGACGCAGATGCGCTACTGGTGTACCTCCACGGTCGGCCACAATACCGTCGTCATAGATCGTCACGACCAGAACGGCGGCAACTCGGACGGGGACCTGCTCTGGTTCTTCCCCGACAGCAACGGGGTCTCAGTCGTGGCCGCCGATGGCAAGCGGGCATACGCAAAGGTTGAGGGCCTTGACATGTACCGGCGGATGCTGGTGATGATTCCGGTGTCGGATGCGGATGCCTATGTGGTGGATATTTTCCGCGTGCGCGGCGGCTCGATGCACGAGTGGGCGTTGCATGGCGATGCCGACGAGGACACAACCGCCACGTGCAGCCTCGACCTGTCAGGAAGCCGCAAGTGGATGCTGGAAGAGGGCGAGGAGTGGAAAGAGCCTACCATCGAGGGCTCTCGCTTCAACGCGTACGGCATGATTCGCGATGTGGCCAATGCAGAGACTGAAGGCGACTTTCGGGTCGAGTTGAAGTACCTCGAAGAGACGACCAGAGGTCTCCGCATCCACATGCTCAATGACGGGCCCGCTGAGGTGTGGCTGGGCAGGTCTCCCTCGGTGCGCAGAATGGGCGTGGGCACACGCGGCGACATGCGCAAAGCCTACGACTTCTGGATGCCGCAGTTGCTGGTGCGCAGGCAAGCAGAAGCACCTCTTGCCAGTGTGTTCGCAGCGGTCGAGGAGCCGTATTTCGGGAGGCCGTTTATCCGCAGCGTACAGCAGGTTGAACTAAGCCCGACCGATGATAACGCCGTGGCCCTGCGCATCACTCACGGCAACACCGTGGATACCATCATCAGTACCCTCGACGAGCCGCCCTATCCGCAGCGCGTCACAGCCGACGGTGTCGCCTTCAATGGCAAGCTGGGGATATTGCGCGAGGTGAATGGCAAGACAACCGGCGCGTGGCTGTTTGAAGGCGAGAAGCTGACCGGGGGCGGCTGGACAGTCGATTCTGAGAAAGGCCGCTACGATGGCCAGATACAGGCCGCAACGCGCAAGGCCGATGGCGCGGAGTGCGATGCGTTCATTACCGACGCGGAGTTACCTGCCGATAATGTGCTGCACGGCGTGTGGATAATCATCACCCACGGCAACGACTTCACCCACGGCTACGAGATAGACCGTGTAGAGAAGCAAGACGGCAAGACAATAATAATACTGACCGGCGACCACGGCCTGAAGATAGACGGCAGCGTCACTGAAGAGGTCTATTTCCCGCGTCGCAAGATAGAGGGAACAAACAGCTTCGTGATTCCGCTGGCAGTGGCGATGGTCAAGGGGCAGTGAGACACCGGCAGACCGAGCTTAGAGCCGATTGTCCGGGACCCAGGAAAGGGTGATACGTATGTTGCTTCACACGATTGACGAGGTGAGTTATGTGCTGGTGTTGGCAGTGATGCTGGCGTTGGTTTCAGCGTCTGGGGGCTTCTGTGCCGGGCAGGCGGTGGGAATCAAGCATCCGGTACTGGAATACAATATCAATCCGGATAATGCAGCCGGCTACGAAGCCGCGGTCGCGAGAGTCATGGCGATGAGCGAGGAAGAAATGCTTTCCTATGTGCCGGAGAAGCCGTTCGTGCGCTT
The DNA here is from genome assembly GCA_029821145.1 of Candidatus Zipacnadia bacterium. GTDB lineage: Bacteria > Armatimonadota > Zipacnadia > Zipacnadales > UBA11051 > UBA11051. The sequence continues at coordinate 2,286 of JALGTY010000131.1, read as the reverse complement.
CTGCTATTGCCCCAACTGCCACGGTGGTTCGCAGGGCGCGGGGATATACAGTTGGAGCATAGACCGGCCCGAGGAACTGAAATGCAAGTACTGCGGCATGGTCTTCCCCAATGAGAAATATCCGTGCGACCAGGTCATGGAGGGCCAGAATGCTCTGGGCGAGACGGTCACGTACCGCTACCACCAGGACAAGACGCGTGGTGACCTGCAGATATTCATCCCCGGGCACATCCTGATGTTCAAGCGAGGGTGGATAATGGGACAATGCCGCGCTCTGGGCAAGGCCTATCAAGCTACGGGCAAGGAGCAATACGCGCGGAAGGCAATACTGATACTCGACCGCATCGCGCAGGTCTATCCACACTACCCGATGATGCGGCAGTGGATTACCACTTTCGCGTTTCCTGCCTCGCAGGATCCACCTTACTCGGGCGCCGGCGGCAGGTGGGGGCGGTGGGCATGGAGCGAAGTGCCGCGGGGTGTGGGCGAGTGTTACGACCTGGTGTATGACAGCGAGGAGTTCGACAAGCTCTCTGAAATCCGCGGCTATGATGTACGCGAAAAGCTGGAAAACGACTTCTTCAAAGCGACCTATGAGTATATTAACACCTTCAAACGCCACGACAACAATATATCGCCGTTTTACCTGACAGCGGCCGCCCGAATTGGACGTGTGATCAACGAGCCGAGCTGGGTGCACTGGGCATATAAGTGGCTGCTTGAGATACTGACGGGCAAATGCTACTACGACGGGATGTGGCACGAGGCGCCGTCGTATCACTACCAGGTGATGGGCGGGCTGACCACGGCCTTCAACGACATGCGCGGATACACGGACCCGCCCGGCTATGTTGACGAAACCGACGGCATGCGCTTTGACAACCTCGACCCGGACAAGGACATCGCCTTCTTCGCCAAAGCGAAGAACGCCCCGGCAGTAGTGGGCTTCCCCAATGGCCGCGTCAGCCCGATCCATGACACCTGGGCCAACACCACGCGCGCTAAGCCGAGAGTCGAGACCGTCTCGACAATCTGCCCCGGCTACGGACACGCCTCGCTGGGACGCGGCTTCGGCCCCGACCAGATGCAGACACAGTTGCATTTTTCCGGCGCACACGGGCACTCGCACCTGGATAACCTCAACCTGACCCTGTTCGCCAAAGAGCGCGAGATGCTGTGCGATATCGGCTATAGCCACACCAAACTGCGACACTGGTCGGTCTGCACAATCGGCCACAACGTGGTGGCGGTTGACCGACAAAACCAGGTCGGCGGCGACTGCGATCTATTGGCCTTTTTCCCCGATTCCAACGGCGTGTCAATGGTGGAAGCTGACGGCAAGTCCGGCTACCGCAAGATTGAGGGCCTTGACATCTACCGGCGTATGTTGGTGATGGTGCCGATCTCTACCGGGGACGCCTATGTTGTGGACATCTTCCGGGTCAGGGGCGGTAGCACGCACGATTGGCTGCTGCACGGGAGCGCCAACCACGATATGACGGCGGAGTGCAACGTGGAGCTGACCCCGGGCCGCGAGAATATGCTGGAAGAAGGCGAGGAGTGGGTGGAGCCGAAAACCGAAGGGTCGAGATTTCCCTCGTACGGCGCAATCAGGGAGGTAGCCGAGGGCAAGACCGCCGCCGATGTGGTGACAACTTTCACCTATGTTGACGAGCCGAGCAAGGGCGTGCGAGTGCATATACTCCAGAACGGTGAGACCGAAGTGTATCTGGGTCGCAGCCCTTCGATCCGGCAGGCGGGTAAGGATAGCACCAAGGCGTGGGACTACTGGATGCCACAGCTTATTGCCCGTCGGAGTGGCGAAGCACCTCTGGCGAATACCTTTGTCGCCGTCGAAGAGCCGTTCTCAGGCCAGACCTTCATAGACAAGGTTGAGCGGGTGCAGCTTGTGCCCGAGGCCGAGGGCGCTGTGGCGCTGCGCGTCACTCACGGCGATAGCGTTGACACCATCATCAGCACGCTCGACGAGCCGCCGTACCCGGAGCGTGTGACTGCCGACGGCATCAGCATCGGGGGCAAGCTGGGGATTGTCAGACAGCACAACGGTGAGACGGTCGGGGCGTGGCTACTCGACGGTGCGGCCCTGGCCGGCCACGGCTGGTTGCTGAAGACAGATGAAGGACCCTATACCGGAGACTTCATCAGCGCCACGCGCAAAGCAGATGGCGCGGAAACCGATAGCTTCGTCACCGCCGCCAGGTTGCCAGCAGGTAATGCTCTGCACGGGGTGTGGATGATCGTTACTCACGGCAACGGCTACAAGCA
>JALGTY010000589.1 GCA_029821145.1 Candidatus Zipacnadia bacterium | reverse complement strand
CCCCGGCCACCGGCTCGGAGTTGACCATGATCGGGATCCCGTAGCCGGAGCTGTACCGGAAGGCGTCCAGCCCCACCGCCGACCAGCGCAGAGGGCTGACGGCGGTGAAGCCGAGGCTGATGAGCGGCTTGTCGGCCAGCTTCTCGCTGCCGGCCAGCACCTGTGCCATCTCCCGCATCGCCACCGTGCCCTCAGGCGTGTAGATGCAGGGCCGCAGGTGCTTTGTGGTGTATTGCGCCATGATGCGCAGGCCAACGAAACCTCGGCTGTAGGCCGGATAGTCGGCCAGCGAGGGGCCGACCGTAGCGTGGACCATCTCCAGCTCCTCCGCCACCCGGCACAGGCTGATAAAGTCGCGCTTTTCGATAGGCCGGATTGTCCGTCCCTCGTCAAAGTACAGGGCATTGCCCGTCCAATACACCGGCGGGCGACCCGCACCGATCTCGACAACCGAGCCGTCCAGCGAGGCCAGCTTGATACGCTCCGGTGCCTGCAGGACGCAGTCATACACAAGCTCCCGGGGGATCCGGATCACGTCAGGCTGCTGCCCCGCGTTGCAGCCATTCTGCAATAGCAGTGCACGCACCGACTCAGATTCGAACATGATGCCGGTTTCAGCCAGAACCTCCAGGCTGGCCTCATTTATCTGCTCAACTTCGCTTTCTGCGAGCCAGTCCATAGTCTCACCTCAGCACGGTGCTATTTCCCGTCATTATTCTTCGACCACGGCGGCGAGCGAACCTTTTCGCTGCTCGAGCTTTCTTAGAGTGGCACGGCCCTTCTTGCCAGTCTTCCTGGACGACAGGCTTCCTAGCCTGCCGAGGCCTCTCCGAAGAGCAACGGCATGGACAGGCAGGGATGCCTGTCCTCCAGGATAAGGTTTGGGGGGCGCGTCGCCACCCGCTACCTTGCTTGCCCGCTCTTCTGAAGCCCCAAGCTGAGCAGTTACTTCCGGCAATCATCAGACTCTCGCGTAGATCGGGCTTCCACTGTAGTTGTGCAGATCTCTAATCACAAAAGGGATTTAGAGCTTTGCAGGAGCCTCCCATTGCACATTGCCCTGCTGTTGGAAGGGCCGCGTCGAGCAGCGCCCTGTCGTATCGGGCGCTGGGAGGCCAGCCCACGCAGGACGCTATCGTGTCGAGGTCTGCACACCCAAACGCCCGACGACAACGGCTGGGCCAGCCTTGTGAGCTTTGCTCTGCAAAGCTCACTGCGACAGGCCCAGCCTTGTGAGCTTTGCTCTGCAAAGCTCACTGCGACAGGCCCTTCCATTACGACTAACGACACCACAGCGTCACTATATAGCTTGAGTTGCCCAAAATTTGCATAACTACTGTTCCAGCCCGAATCCTTAATCCGTATTACCAGGAATTGCAGCATCGAGCAGGGAATACTGGCTATTACAGAGTCTCCAAGGTTGCGCAACAGGAAGTATTGGATAAACCCAGACGATGGAGAGCCCCCATGAGTTGGCACGTGAACTCCAAAGTTCGACACTCGCTCGTAGGCATCGTGTGCCTCAATCTGGCGGCACTTGTGGTCGCCGGACCGCCGCTGCCGAACGCCGAACTGGCCGCCGATGCGGAGGGCGGCGGCTATGATGTGTTCGCCACGCTGTTGGCTATCGGACCCCATCAGCAGATACTGCTGGACTGGGGCGAGAGTGGCGGGCTGGTGCTGACATTTGACGCTGAGGCGACGACGCTATCATTTTCGGGCGCGAGTGACAAGCGAATGCTAGCTCAGGGCAAGGCAGCAGTCCCGGGTGAGGTCCATATCAAACGCCGAGTGCCGATGGTGGAGGTGTCGCAGAAAGGTGCGGTGCTGCTGCGGACCTGGAGCCGGCGTGCGCTTGCCGAAGGGCAGCCCGTAGGTCCTGAGCTTGCCGAAGGGCAGGGCCAGGTGGCGCCTGCGACCAGTGCAAAGATGGCGGAGTTCCGCGTTCAGCCGGTCGGGGACATCTATTTCAGCGACGAATTCCTCGATCTGGAGGGGTCGGCAAGGGTCTGGGAGCCGTTGACCGGCACCTGGAAGATCGGCGTTTACCGCGATGCACTCATTCAGCGCGACCACGGCGACAAGGGGCCGATCGGCGCCTCCTGGTACGAGGCAAAAGACGCCGACCGTGCTGTCGCGGTGGCCGGCTACGATTTCTGGGACAGCTATCAGGCAAGAGTGGCCGTGCGCGCGACTGCCGGGACGCGCCTGGGACTGGTATTCTATTGCCAGGATGCGGACAACTACGCGCTGCTTTCTGTGAGGCCCGCGGAGACGGAAGGCGAGGGCATCGCCACCTTGAGTCTCACGCGAGATAGTCATGAAGAGGTCCTGGCGCAGGAAACCGTCTCGTGGCGGGCGGATACCTGGTATGAGCTGGCCGTCGAAGCTGTTGACGAACGCATCTCTTGTCGCGTCGCCGGCATTGAACTGTTTGCTCCGCCTCTACCGGCTTTCACCAGCGGCCGACCAGGGGTTTTCGCAGATGGCCCAGGGCCGGCGAAGTTCGATGACATGGTCGTGCGCTCCCTCCATGTCGCGAGGGACGATTTCGACCGGCCGGCATTAGCCGAGTGCTGGAAGCGCGCCGCCGGACGGTGGAATCTGGCAAACGGGTCTCTCCATGCCAGCAGCGAGCGGATGGCGCGCTGCTTGCGTGTTGGCGCAGGCTGGCCGGCAACGTACGTGGAGACATGGCTCATGCCAAGAGGCGGAGCAGGCGGGGTCTATCTGAATTGGGCTG
>JALGTY010000130.1 GCA_029821145.1 Candidatus Zipacnadia bacterium | reverse complement strand
AGGGGACAGTCCCTAAAGGGACAGTCCCCTCGTGATACGCGGCTGGTGGAGGGGGACTGTCCCTTTAGGGACTGTCCCCCCCATCCACACCGGGTTTTGAAACAGCTTCTAGTGACAGGCAAGAATGCTGTTGTAGGGGCGCATGGCATGCGCCCGGCCCGGTGCTCAGTCAGAAACTGACCAGCCATGGCACTCAACCACAGCTTCTCGTCCAGATGGGAAATGCGGGTTAGGAGCGCTTCTCAGTTTCCAGGAACCGTTCAGCGATGATCACGGCCGCGTAGTCATCTAGCGGACGCGGCGGGATACGCATGCCGGCAGGCAGCAACGCAAGCAGGCAGCCGGGGGGATGGTCCTGCCAGTAACGCCCGCGAGCCTGCAGCGTCGTGTGCGCTTCGGGTACTCGCGTGATGTCCGAGCCATCGCGGAAGACCAGGATTCTCTCCACGACAACCTGGGAGCCGGTGCCGCTGCCGACAGCAATGTGTGTCGCTTTATGGGTCTCAGCGATGACATCCACGGTTTCGCCGATCATTTCGGCAGCAACGATATCGCGGTGCAGGACTTGACCATCAGCAGAAAGGACAGCAATTCCGCATTTGGCGCTGCCCGGGTCAACTGCGACTACGGGGCCGCTATTCATCGGACTTGGTCGCGCTCTCGCGGTGGACTGCGAACCTTATCTTCAACTGGTCAGCCGTGTATATGTCCTCGATAGGCATGACCTGGACTTTGACGTCACAATCGTATTCTTGAATTTCCTCAATGAGCTTGAACAGTTCGCCGGCATCAATGGCACCATACTGGCCGGTTTCGGGGTTGGCAAGCAGGCCCTCCTGCTGAGCGCGCTGGCGAACCTTGTAGCGCAGCAGGTACCAGATATTCGTGAAGATGTCCGCAGGTTTGCTGTCCGCCTCAATCACCGTTTCAGCGATAACCTCATCCTGGACAAAGATTCGCACATTGGGGACTGCCCACATGGCCACGTGAAGCTGCCCATGTTCCCCGACGACGAATCGGCGAAAGGCGGCCACGGACACCACGAAGTTATCTACAGCGGTACGCTTTTTCATCAAGTCGGCCAGGTACAGGACGATCTCTGTCTCCGTGGGATCGTGATCGGTAATATCCGGGGGCAGGGGCACTACCAGCAGCGTTGCCCGGCCGTTCTCTCCGCGCACCGCTCCCTTGCGTTCGGCCGCCAGACTGGCGAATGGCAGCATCTCGAAGAGGGTATTGGCAAGCTGTTCCTCGGTCTGGTCGGTCGAGACGATGGCTCTGAGCAGCACATCACCGGCCCCGTAGATAACCGGACTTTCGGCGATGCCGACCTGACGCTTCCGGTAAAGCTCGTACTGCTGCTCCAGGTCGTCGAGATCCTGCTGCCGGAGCTTCAACTGGGCCAGTCGAAAGTCGAGCTCCCGCCGCACTTCCGCCATCTCTTGCTTGCTCTCTGCCAGTTGCTCCTTCGTGCCGGCGACCTCGTCACGCAGCTTTGCAACCTGACGCTGCAGCGTTGGAATCTGCTGTTTGAGGCCATCTATGTCGGCTTTGAGCTTGGCTTCCTTGGCTTCCAGTTCCTGGTTGGTCGCCTCAAGTGCGGCGACTTCGCTCTCGGCGCTTGCCAATTGCTCTTGCGTAGCCGCAAGTTCGTTCTGAGCGGTGACCAGTTCCTGCTGCGCGGCCACAAGTTCGGATTCTGCGGCAACAAGTTGCTCCTGAGCCTTCTGATACTGCTTCTCAAGGCGGCCGACTTTCGCCTGAAGATCGTTGCGCGTCTTGGTGAGGGATCCCACATCCTGCTTCAGACGGGAGCTCTCGGCATCGAGCTTGTCCACAAGCCCTTCGAGCAGCAGGCTGCGTTCCTGGGCTTCTTCGGCCTGGGTGCGGAATTGAGCGGCTTGCTCACGCGCCTTCTGAGCCGACTTCCGCTGCATCTCAATGGTCTGCTTGAGGGTCTCCTGTTGCTGGGTGAGCTGGTCGAGTTCCAGAAGCGCAATGCGTGCCATCGGACTGAGGGCCATGGCGACGATGAGGCCGATAAGAGGCAAGAGAGCGCCGACGATTGCACCCACCAGGCGGGCGGTAGCACGCGGCCGCAAACCCCAGATGCTGGCGCGTTTCTTGCCCAGCCGGTAGCCGATAACATCCCCGGCCCAGGCGATCAAAGCGCCCAGCACGACCAAACCGACGAGGATGACAATTGTATAGGCCGCCATCTAACGACACCACACTCAACCAGACACAGCTAACTGTTGCTATTATACAGCAGATACAGCCCGCTTACGAAAAGTATTGCATTGGGCATCCACGCAGTGACAAACGGGGACAGCACCCCGCGTTCCCCCATCAGTGTCAGGGCATTGAATACCAGATAGTAGAGGAACACCACCACCAGCGACACGCCGAAGCCGACACCGGCGGAGGCGCGAAGTGGCCGCCGGCCCAGAGCCACCCCGAGCATCGCAAAACCCAGCGCGCACCACGGAAGCGCCAGCCGGCTTTGGATAATCTGCAACAGCTTAAGCTGGTGCGGCTTGTAGGGCAGACCAAGCGCCTGTCGCTGCCGCAGTAGCCTCTGCAACTGCGCGATGCTCATCTCGTCGGCGTCTTGTCTCATCTCATCAATCTGGTCAGGTGCCTTACCGACGAAAATCGTTATGGTCTCCAGCCGCGTCTCACGTTGGCCGAGGGGAGTCATTTCCAGCTTGACGACATTGTGCAAAGCCCACTCCTCGCCGTGCCAGTCGGCGTAGTCCGCCTCAAAAAGCTGCCAGAAGCTGCCATCATCGCGAAACTGGATTACCAGGATGTCCTCGGCGCGCCGCGTCTTTGCGGAAAACGATCCCATGCGGAATAACTGGCGCGGCGTACCCCTCTCCGGGACCTGAAAGGTGATATTCTCCACCGGCTTGCCCTGCTCGCGGTATTCCCTGACTAGCCGGAAGGCTTTCCTGCTACCGACCGGGCCAATCCGTTCATTGAAGCCTAGCGTGACCAGCGAAAGGACAAAGCCGGCAACGATCACGGCTGCGGACACGCGCAGGAAGGGAATGCCACCGGCTCTCAGCGCCAGCAGCTCCCCGTGTGCTGAGAGGCCTGCCACGGTCATCAAGCTCGCAAACATGACCGCCATCGGCAGAGTGAGAGCAATCATCGTTGGCAGCCGATAGATGAACACGCGGGCGGCCACCGCTAGCGGGAAACCCTCACGCACTACCATGCGCAAGGCCTTCGGCAGCAGGTCCACGCCGATTAGTATCACCAGGAATGCGCCTATCCCAAGAACCAACAGAGGGGCGAATTCCGAGGTTATGTATCTGTCGAGTCGCCGCATCAGATTAACCCTGTCCGCACGACTCAGATGACGACTGTCCTGGACTATTCCCAACGCGTAGCTCGGCCTGCCAAGTGCGTATCGTGTTCGAACCTACATTCTGAACTTTTCGCCTAGATAGTACTGGCGGGCTGTCGGGTCGTGGATGATCTCTTCGGAGGTGCCCTCGACCCGAATCCGACCTTCGAAAATTACGTAGGCCCGGTCAGTGATGCCCAGAGTTTCGCGCACATTATGGTCGGTGATAAGGATCCCGATGTCATCACTGCGTAGAGCGGTAACAATGGATTGAATCTCCTCGATAGCAATGGGGTCCACGCCGGTGAACGGCTCATCGAGGAGCATGAACGACGGCTCGATGCACAGCGCGCGGGCGATCTCGACACGCCGCCGCTCGCCGCCCGATAAGACCAGGCCTTGGCGGTCGGCAATTTGAGCAATACCCAGCTTTTCTAGCAGCTCCTCCGCCCTCTCGCGCTGCTGCTCTCGCGACAGCCCCTGCATCTCCAGCACCAGCAGCAGGTTCTCCAGTACCGTCAGTTTGCGGAAAACCGAGGCCTCCTGAGCCAGATAGCCAATGCCCTTGCGGCAGCGGACGTGCATGGGAGTGCCTGCGAGGTCCTCGCCGTCCATGATGACGCGGCCCGCCTCGCTCGGGATAGCGCCGACAATCATGTAAAACGAGGTGGTCTTGCCGGCACCGTTGGGGCCCAACAGGCCAACGATCTCACCGCGGCTGACTTCCAGGCTCACTTCATCAACCACGCGCCTGCCGCCATAGCTCTTGACCAGATTCTCTGCAATCAGTGACATGCCAGTTCTCTATTCGTAACTACTCATTTTGTGGCCTGCAAAGGAAATGCACGTGCAAGAACGCCTGTCATCCAGGTTTGCTAGAGTGGCACGGCCCTTCTTGCTAGCCTTCCTGGACGACAGGCTTCCTAGCCTGTCGAGGTCTCTCGGAACAGCAACGGGATGGACAGGCAGAGATGCCCCGCCTTCGCTAAAGCTATGGCGCGCAAGCCTGTCCTCCAGGATAAACTATTGGGGCCGAGGCGCCACCTGCTGCCTTGCCTGTCCGCTCCTCTAAGGCCTCAAGCTGAGCAGTTACCTCTATTCCATCGCCGACAGACCTTAGTCTTCCAGCGGCGTCTCTATCTTCATATTGGGGTTAACAACAAAGATCTTGCTGGTCTTAAGATCGGCTGTGATCTTGTCCCCGGTAATATGCGCGGCCTCACCTTTGCCGCCCACGGTGGAAATGTCTGCTCGTGCGCCGCCGATCAGCTCGACGGTTTGGGTAGGTTCCGAATAAACTGCTTGCTTCTGTGCGCTGGCAGATATATCTCGACGCACACCAGCGGCATTGGGTTTCGTGACAACGTGAAAGTTGACGACCCCGTAGGCGATGAGTTTCACGATCTCGTCCATCTTCTCGCTGAATTGCACGGTCATCCGAGGCGCGGTCATCTGGGCCGCGTGTCCAAAACTGACAGTCAACTTGCAGTTGCCGGTGAATTCCCATGCGTCCGTGTCCAAATCAATCACAAGATCATCGGCGCTGACCTGTGCACTTCGTGTAGCTCTTGCCTGTTGGGCGACAGCAAGACCAACACAGTGAACGAACACACAAGCCGCCATCGCCAGCGACACAATCAAGCCCGCTGCTCTTGCTGATCTGTTTCTTGGAGCCTTAGTATTTGTCAAGATTCTTGCCTCCTGGCCAGCAATACGTTTCCGTGCATCCGTATCTGCCGGTTCTTCATGTCCACCACAATTCGGTCGGCGGCGGCTGTGTAGTGCCCACGGTTGAACTTCGCGCCGCCCGTGCCGACCAGCTTCTGGGTATTCATCTGGTACTGGAGCTTCTCGACCTGAAAGTCGGCCGAGCCGTCCACCATCGCCCCGCCGACGCCATCGCCGAACTCAATGCGGCGCCCGGCATAGTCCGCCACAAACCGGGGCGCTTGGACTCTTACGGTCGGCTGGCCCTGCAGATTGACCTCAAATTCGATGTCCGAGCCGTGCAGAACCTCGGTCTTATCGTCGTAGGTGATTTCACCGGCGGCACGAACCCGCCACAACACCTGCCCCTGCTCGTCTTTCTCGATCACTTCACCGCCCTCGATGCGTACCCCTTTTTTCGCCGCTTTCTCCGATGGGTCTCCCGTTGCCACCGGCGGCAGGGCGATTTCTTCGGGCGAAGGCGTCCGCGCGCTGGTGTAGTAATACACACCGGCGCTGACTGCGGCCACGAGAAGAACTATACCGATGTAGATGCCCCAGGGACTGCCGGCGGTCTTCATTCGCCCGCCCTTCCTGCTGGTTCGGAAGCAATTGTAGCAAGCGGTTCGGCCAACCGACACCACCACAGCGTGCGCAGTGCGTGCAGGCCGTCCTGCCAGCGGACTTTCTTGCCATCTTTGACACTGCGCGGGTGGTACTCTATCGGCACCTCGGCTACACGCATCCCCCGACGCTTCGCCAGCACAGTGAGCTTCGCAGCCAGCTCGAAATCCAGGTCGAAGCTGTTGCAGCGCAAGTCCAGGCTCTGAAACGTCTCGGTGGCCGCCATCTTGTAACAGGTGGCAATATCGGTAAGCTTGCTGGTGTAGAGGAGCCGGAAAACCTTGTTTATGAGCTCGCGTCCCACAGAATACGAGGAGGTCGGCAGCTTCTCATTTCGCTGGCGGGCACCGGCTATCCGAGACCCGAGCACCGCCAGCACCTCGGCCTGCTCACACAGCTCCAGCATCGGCACAAAATCCTGCGGATTGTACTCCAAATCCCCGTCCTGGATGACCAGGTATTCGCCCGCCGCAGCCGCGATCCCCTTGCGCACCGAATTCCCCTTCATCATATTGCGCTCTTGCAGGATCGTCCGCACCTGCGGGCAGTCGAACTGCCCAATAAGCTCGCGGGTGCCGTCGGTAGAGCAGTTATCAACGATAATCAGCTCTTTTTCTATGGGCACGGCCAGGACCCGCTCCACCAGCTCCTGAACCGTCCCTACCTCGTTATAGACTGGAATGATTACCGAAAGTTTCATGGTGTCAGCAGTAGTACCTCCACAGCCACAAACAGCACCCATTTCCTCCTGGCTACGGTCTCGGGTCTATTTCAGCAACCGCTCCAGGTCTTTGCCGGTCAAGCCGGCCTGCTTGAGTTAGGCAACGGTCGCTGCCTGCAGCTTTACCGTGACCTTGTACCCTAGCAGGGTTCCGCTAACATCTTCTGCCGCTATCGTCACATCTTCGCCCTCGAATGGCGGCGTTTCACCCTCGTCCTGCAAAACTAGCAGATAACACTCGATTGCCTCTTCGGCCATCCCCAGGGCCTCGGGTATATTCTCGCCGTAGCTTATGCACCCCGGCAGGGCAGGGACCAGGACTGTGAACCCGCCCTCCGGTTCTGCCTTCAAGAGCACGGTGTAAGTAAGCTTCATCGTCTTCCCTCCGTTTTGCCCGTGATCTATCTAGCCCAAATGATTCACAAAACGCGTGGCTCGGCCTGCCCTGAGCTTGTCGAAGGGCAGGTGAGAACGCGATAAATCGCGTTCTCAGCTTCCAGCCCGAGGTCGTTGCTCCTCGGACACATACTCCCCATACCACTTGCACGTCTCGGCAAGCGCATCTTCGACCTGATAAATGGGGCTCCAGCCGAGCTCTTCTCTGGCTCTGGTGCAGTCCAGATACTGGTGCTTGATTTCGCCCCAGGAGGTGCCTTGTACATCCGGGCGCAGATGGGTCTTGCCGGATGCCTCGATGATCTTTTCGACCATCTCCAGGACGGTAAGCGGCAACCCGGTGCCGATATTGTACGCCTCACCGGCGGCGGGGCCCTCCGCTGTCTTTTCTGCCAGCAGCAGATACGCCCGGGCAGCGTCCTTCACGTACAGATAATCGCGCTTGGGACTGCCGTCAGAGCGGATGACGGGCATCTCATCGGCCAGCACGGCGCGGATGGTGTCGGGGATCAGCCGCGACATATTCAGATCGCCCGGCCCGTACAAATTGCTGCAACGGGTCACGGAGCCTGGCAATCCGTAGGTGTTCTGATAGGTGCGGGTCAGCAGATCAGCGCAGGACTTGGACGCGTCATACGGGTGCAGGCCCAGCAGTGGCGCTGACTCCTTATAGGGCAGCTCGGGCTGGTCGCCGTAGGCTTTGTCACTACTGGCGACCACGATGGCCTCGACCAGATTTGGGCGGTCGGAATCATTGAGCTGTCGGCACGCCTCCAGAACGTTGCAGGTCCCGATGATATTGGTCTGAAATGTCCCCAGCGGCGAGCGGTTGGCGACGCCGACAATCGCCTGGGCCGCAAGCTGAAAGACGACGCTGCAGTCGTGGTCATTGAGCACTCGCACGCAGTCATCGAGCGCGGTGATATCGCCGGGAGCCAGCGTGATGCGACTGGCGAGGTCGGAAAGCTGCAGGTACGACGCAGCCGGCCGGTCGCGTACCATGCCGACTACCTCGGCTCCGGCCTCAAGCAGCGCCTCGATGAGGTGACCCGCCATGAAGCCGTACGCGCCGGTGACCAGCACGCGCCGATCCCGCCAGAATGCAGCATCCACGCCGACTTGTGCCATCAGCTTACCACTTCTTCCACGCGGCCTGGCCGCTGTTCCACAGTTCGTTGAGGCGCAAGGTGTCTTTGTAGGTATCCATACAGGCCCAGAAGCCCTCGTGGGTATAGGCCATCAACTCGCCCGCCTCGGCCAGCCGCCGCAGAGCCCCGGACTCCAGCGGGTCATCCGTCTCCAGCCAGTCGAATATGCGATTGGAAAATACCATGAAGCCGCCGTTGACCCACTCCGGCAGCATCGGATTCTCGATCATTTTTGTGACTTGCCCGTCGCTGCTGATGCTGACGTGGCCGAACTGCGAACGGGCCCGGATGGCGGTCACGGTGGCGACTTTCCCGTGCGACTTGTGGAAGCTTACCAGGTCCTGCAGGTCAATGTTGGCCAGGCCGTCGCCGTAGGTAACCATGAAGTGCTCGTCGCCCTCGACGTGCTGCCTTACGCGCCGGATGCGCTCGCCCTTCTCTGATTCAACTCCGGTATGGCACAGGGTGATATACCATTGGTCGTCTTCGGCTGCCTGCTCGATTATCTGGGGGCGTCCGGAGGCGGGGATTTCGACTCTTACGTTGCGGTTCTCGTACGGGGCCCGATGCAGGATGTAGTCAACGATCTGTTCCCCCCGGTAGCCCAGCAGCAGCAGGAAATCGCGAAAGCCATTGTGGGCATACATCTTCATAATATGCCACAGGATGGGCCGGTCGCCGATTTCATAAAGCGCTTTGGGGACGGCGGTTTGGTCGCCGAACAACCGCGTCCCCTTCCCGCCGACAAGAATTGCCGTTTTCATAAACCCATCTCCTGTTCAGCCCTGC
>JALGTY010000588.1 GCA_029821145.1 Candidatus Zipacnadia bacterium | reverse complement strand
GTGGGGTCGGCAATCCCCTCGCCGGCGATGTCGTAAGCGGTGCCATGTCCCACGGAGGTGCGGATAATGGGTAGCCCGACGAGTACCGTCACTATATGCTGAAACCCCAGGAGTTTCATCGCGGTCGAGCCATGGTCGTGGTACATCGAAATGACGGCATCATATTTCCCGTTCTGCAAGCCAATAAACACCGTGTCGGGAGGGAACGGGCCGATGACGGTGGTCATCCCCTCGGTCTGGGCCCGGGTGATCGCCGGAATAATCTCGTCAATCTCTTCGCGCCCAAGCAGCCCCCCGTCGCCAGCGTGAGGATTGAGCCCCGCAACGGCAACCGTCGGCGGTGTAAGTCCGTAGCGGCACAGGGCATCATAGGCTAACTTGATGATACTATACACGCGTTCCTTCGTGATATTCTGGCTCACCTCTTTCAACGGGAGGTGGTTCGTCACGAATAATAGGCGGCGATTGCCCGACTCCAGCATCATGGCATAGTGCTTGACCTGACACATTTCGGCGAAAATCTCAGTCTGGCCCCCATAGTGATATCCGGCCAGATGCATAGCCTCTTTGTTCACCGGCGCTGAAGTTGTCGCCTGGATCTGTCCCTCCAGTGCAAGTCGGCAGGCGCGTTTGACGAAAGCTACCGACGCTTCACCACATCGGGCATCCACCTGGCCCTTCTGGATCGGGTGCCCGTGCAGTACCGGGATGTCCAGGACTTCAACCAGCCCTGCTTCAAAGCGCGCCTCTTCGATGGTCTCGATCGTGTGCAGGCGCAGCTCCGCCGGCGCGAGAGGAAGCGCGTCCGTCATGACCCGCGCGTCACCAATCACCAATGGTCGCGCGTGCGCCCACAGACGTGGGTCCGCGAAGATCTTGGCGACAATCTCTGGACCGATCCCGGCCGCGTCGCCCATAGTGATACCGACAATTGGCTTTGTAGATTCCATAGACTCTTATCCTTCGCTACTACCGGAGAGGCGGGGCCACGATGCACACCATAGGCTTACATCGCGAAAGCAATTTTGACCGTCCTCTTCCGCAAGTCATCATCCAATATCATCGCATAATCTTGCAGAGGAATCATATGCAGCAACTGCTCATATGGGAAGTCGTGAGCAGCCAGCAGTTTGGCGGCAAAGGCCAAGCTCTGGCTGGTGGCATAGGCATAGTGACCTATTATCTCAATCTCATTGCGACAAACGGCATGCAGATCGATCTCTGCCATGCCGACATCTGCGAGATGCCCCACCTCGAAGAGTTTCCCGCCACGACGTAGGATTCCGATGCCCTGAGCTAACACCTGGGGCACGCCGCACGCTTCTACCACAATATCAGCTCCCAAGCCCTCAGTCATTTCCTGGATGGTTTCGGCCTGAAGCGGGGCAACTGATGAATTGATTGTATGAGTCACCCCGAACGCCTTGCTTATGGCTAACCTCTCGTCAACAATTTGCTCCGGCGAGAGCGAACGCTGCTGCAGTCAATATACCGATGGTTCCGGCCCCGTACACCACCACGGTACGATCAACACCAAACCCGTCGCCGGTGACCCAATCATGGTTGCGCTGGAAACGGTCAACCAACCCAACGGCCACGGCGAGCGGCTCGCACAGCACGGCCACGTCATCCGAGAGATTGTCGGGAAGTTTGATCAATTCAGAACCCGGGAGCACGTACAGATACTCGGCCCAGCCCCCCAGCAAATGCGGAGGCTCGGCGCTGCCCAGCGAACTGCCATAGGTCGAGGGCCGCAAGCACATCTCCTGCCTTCCCGGCAAGTACTGGCAGTAATGACAGCTCCCGCAAACGATGCGCGGGTTGATGGTCACCCTGTCGCCCGCTTGGAGGGGCGACCTACCGAAGATGCGAATATGCCGATGCGCCCGGCTACCGATCATCTCCACGACGGCCGCGATCTCATGGCCGGGAATGACTGGGTAGCGCAGGCTGCGTCGTCCCTTGATACCTTCAAGATCAGTGCCACACACACCCGCCCGGTGAACTCTGAGCAGCACAGCATCCTCAGCCAACTCTGGCAGGGCATATTCCGCCAAGCGCAGTGTGCTGACATCAATACATTCAACTGCTGCGACCATGATTGTCACCTCAACGGTGTGTACTCCGTTCCTCTCACTCTCAACAATACCTCCTGGTTGCACGTAGCGTCGACATTGGGGTGTATCATATTCGCTTTCAGCTCATCATGTCGGTAGCAGCCCGCCTTCATTGGCATTGCTCAGTTCCTCGTTCATCTGCATCGCG
>JALGTY010000129.1 GCA_029821145.1 Candidatus Zipacnadia bacterium | reverse complement strand
CCATCAGCGGTTCATCGGCCGGCATGATAACCTCGTCAGCGAAACTATTAGCAGAACTCAACACTGCAATGATCAAAACTGCCACAAAGATGTTATGCGCTGACATTGTCATTCTCCGGACATTATGGGGTTTTTGAGAGAGCTTGCTGCGTGATATGCAATCAGCCGTTAGCTGTCTATTTGGCCATCGCCCGGTGGTATTCCTGATTTAGACGCTAAACCGGCTACGCCGAACTTGTGGTTCGCGACTTACAGAACGTCCTTATTCTTCCTCTTCATGAGCTCCTTGTAATAGAAGACAGCTTCCTCGTCCGACCCGAGCGCGACGTCAGTCATTACTCGCAGTGCAATCACTGGCCCCGGCACGATTGCATCGTCCTCAATGTCTTGCCCGTCGAATTCGGGATTGACCTCCAATTCGAAATTCTTTATCCACCAGACCTCGATTTTGGTGAGTAGCCCAGCCATGTCGACAAAGCCGGCGACACAATCATCTGTATCACCCTCGGTGATGAATGTTGCCATCTCATGGACAACCTTGTTTCTCAGCTTCTTCACGGCCTCAAACATCTCCATGTCGTGATCATCGATGACGTTCATTTCTCTGAGCCATGAAAGGGAAGCGTAAAGTGGACTTCTGTTTCTGCTCAGAACTTCTGCGTCGTACTCATCATCAACTACTGCAGCATTCTCGTCGAAGCAATATTGAGCTGTGCTAAAGAAACTCTTGATGCGTTCTATAATGCTGTCCTTCAGCATCTCATAGCCCGTGATGTAAATCGACGCAAGAATCAGATTCTTCCTTAGTTCTGCTGGGTCGAGGAGCCTCTCCCACGAATCCCTGACGTGATCATCCATGGATTACTTCCTCCGCTGGGCAAGTCAAGAACTAAGAGAATTCATGACAGTACATCAATCTGCGACGCGATCTCGCCCCACTACTTACACCTACTCAGTAAGGTACAAGACCCTCGCGCATCGCCCGGTGGTATTCCTGCAGGGGCCATCGCCCGGTGGTATTCCTGCAGGGGCTTGGGGTAAATGTGGCCGTCACGCAGGGCTTCGAGGCCCAACGCAGCAACCATCGCACCCGCCATCGTCGTAATGCACGGCACTTTGTAAAGCACCGCTTCGCGGCGGATAGCAAGCTGGTCTTCGCGCGGCTCCTGGCCGGCGGTGGGGGTATTGATGATCAGGTCAATGCGGCCGTCGCGGATCAGGTCAATGGCGTTGCGGTCGCCACTGGGGTCGGACAGGCGGGAGATCTCCTCAGCCTTGACACCGCAGCGGCTAAGAACATGGGCTGTGCCCCGGGTGGCCACGATGTCAAAGCCGAGCTCAGACAGCCGCTTGGCCAGGAAGATCGCATCGCGTTTGTCGCGGTTGCGTACGGAGATAAAGATGGTACCGCGGTCCGGCAAATCGTGACCGGCGGCGATATAAGCCTTGGCAAACGCCGCGCCGAAGTGTTCGTCTATGCCCATGACCTCGCCGGTGGACTTCATCTCCGGCCCCAGCAATGTGTCCACACCGGCGAACTTGCTGAACGGAAAGACCGGGCACTTGACGGCCATGTGTGGAGGCTGGATCTCTTCGGTGAAGCCCAGCTCTTGTAGGCTTTTGCCGACCATGACCCGGGCTGCGATCTTGGTCAGCGGCACCCCGATCGCCTTGGACACATACGGCACAGTGCGGGAGGCGCGGGGATTGACCTCCAGCACGTAAAGCTGCTCGTTGCGGATGGCGTATTGGATGTTGAGTAGGCCTATGACCTGCAGCTCGAGGGCGATGGCCTCGGTCTGTTCGCGGATCTCCTGGGCTTCAGTCTCTGCCAGGGAGAACGCCGGCAGCACGCATGCCGAATCGCCGGAATGGATGCCGGCCTCCTCGATATGCTCCATGATGCCGCCGATAACGCAGCGCTCGCCGTCAGCGACGGCGTCCACGTCTATCTCGATGGCATCTTCAAGGAACTTGTCAATCAGGACGGCGTGCTCGGGCGAAGCCTCAACGGCCCATGCCATGTATTCGGCCAGGGTCTCGTCGCTATAGACGATCTGCATGGCCCGGCCGCCCAACACGTACGAGGGCCTGACCACCACCGGATAACCGATGGCGTTTGCGGCTACGATGGCTCCCTCCACGCTGGTGGCTGTGTCGTTGTCGGGCTGGCGGCAGCCGAGCTTTTCGAGCAGTTGCTTGAAGCGCTCGCGGTCCTCAGCGCGGTCAATGCTATCAGAGGTAGTACCTAGTATCGGAATGTCGTGCTCGGCCAGCTCCCTGGCCAGGTTGAGTGGGGTCTGGCCGCCGAACTGCATCATCACACCGTAGGGGTTTTCCTTTTCGCAGATATTGAGCACGTCCTCAAGGGTGAGCGGCTCAAAATACAGTTTATCCGAGGTGTCGTAGTCGGTGGAGACGGTCTCGGGGTTGGAGTTGACCATTATTGTCTCATAGCCGTCTTCGCTGAGCGCAAAGGCGGCATGTACGCAGCAGTAGTCGAACTCGATGCCCTGGCCGATGCGGTTAGGCCCGGCGCCCAGGATCACAACTTTCTTCGCATCGGTGGGCCGGTGCTCGTCCTCCTGCTCGTAGGTCATATAATAGTATGGCGTGTAGGCTTCGAATTCGGCGGCACAGGTGTCCACCAGCTTGACCACAGGCTGGATCCCTAGCTCCTTGCGTACCTGGCGTATGTGGGTGGGATCGCTTTGCGTCAGTACCCCGATCTGCTGGTCAGAAAACCCGGCCCGCTTGGCCTCGCGCATCAGATCAGTCGGAAGCGGCGATGAGGCCGCTCTTGCCTCGGGATCAATGCTATCCGCCTCGGGTGGGTCGCGGTACTTAACTATCTCATCCTGCATTTCGACTATTTGCTGGATGTTGTAGAGGAACCAGTGGTCAATGCCAGTGATATCGTGAAGCTCTTCAACACCTATTCCCGCGCGCATGGCGCTACGGAGCTGGAAGAGGCGGTCGGGATGCGGCAGCAGAAGCTCGCGCTTGAGCTCCTCGGCGGGCATCTGGTCGTAATGCACGCCCTTGCCGTCCGCGCCGAGACCGAAGCGGCCGATTTCGAGACTGCGGATGCCCTTCTGCAGCGACTCTTTGAAGGTGCGCCCGATCGCCATCGCCTCGCCCACCGATTTCATCTGCGTCATCAGCGTCGGGTCGGCGGCGGGGAATTTCTCAAAAGCCCAGCGCGGTATCTTAGTCACAACATAGTCTATCGCTGGCTCGAAACACGCTGGCGTCTCGCGGGTGATGTCGTTTGATATCTCATCCAGCGCATAGCCGACGGCGAGCTTTGCCGCGATCTTGGCGATCGGGAAGCCGGTCGCCTTCGAGGCCAGCGCCGAGGAGCGGCTGACGCGCGGGTTCATCTCAATTACCACCATGCGCCCATCTTGCGGGTTGATGGCGAACTGGATATTGGAGCCGCCGGTGTCAACGCCGATCTCGCGCATGATCTTGATAGCTTGGTCGCGCATGATCTGGTATTCACGGTCGGTCAGCGTCTGGGCCGGGGCCACGGTAATCGAATCACCGGTGTGGATGCCCATCGGGTCGAGGTTTTCGATGGAGCAGACGATGACCACATTGTCTTTGCGGTCGCGCATGACCTCGAGCTCGTACTCTTTCCAGCCGATGACAGATTCTTCGACAAGTACCTCGTTCATCGGGCTGGCGTCAATGCCTCTGGCGCAGGCTTCCTCCAGTTCGGCCATGTTAGTGGCGATGCCCCCGCCGCTGCCGCCGAGGGTTCCTGACGGGCGGATAATAAGCGGGAAACCTATCTCGTCGGCTATCAGCCGCGCGTCACGCAGATTCGACGCGAAAGCACTTTGCGGGACCTCCAGGCCGGCGGCAACCATTGCGTCTTTGAAAAGCTCGCGGTCCTCGGCCTTCTTTATCGCCTTGCGCGAGGCGCCGACTAGCTCAACGTTGTACCGAGACAGGGCCCCGGTCTCAGCCAGTTGCAGGGCCAGGTTAAGCGCCGTCTGCCCACCCACTGTCGGCAGCAGTACATCGGGCTTCTCGTTGGCCATGATCTCAGTGACGCTTTCGACGGTCAGCGGCTCGATGTAGGTCCGGTCGGCCATTTCAGGGTCGGTCATGATGGTGGCCGGGTTGGAGTTAACCAGAATAACCTCGTAGCCTTCCTCGCGCAGCGCCTTGCAGGCCTGGGTGCCGGAATAGTCGAATTCACAGGCCTGCCCGATGATAATCGGACCTGAGCCGATGAGCAGAATGCTATTTATGTCGGTGCGTTTAGGCATCAGTCAACTCCACCAGGTTCTAGCATTAGCAAACACACACAAATAACGGCGCCCGTCATTGACGACGGCCACCGCGCAATCCGACGTATGCAGTCTGTCTGTCAATTTTCGACTCTGCAGTTGACTCCGCGGTCCTGCACAGTCTGAGCCAGCTCCGCCATCAATTCCTTGCTCGGTGGCTTGAGGCCCTGCAGCTTATACGTCATACCCAGTCGCTCAAACTTCGCTTCACCGAGTTCATGATAGGCCAACAATTCCATGTCCACAAGCCGCGCCAAGCCCATCAAGAGGTCCGCGATGGCAGCCAGGTCCTCCACCGTGGCGTTGAGCCCTGGCACCACCGGCGTCCGGACCAGCACTTCAACGTCCTCTTCGGCCAGCGCTTCGAGATTCTGTGTTATCAGCGCGGTCGGGCAGCCGGTATATTCGTGGTGAACTGCGTCATTGGTCGACTTGATGTCGTAAAGCACCAGGTCCGTATAGGGCAAAGCTGCCTCGAATGTGGACCACGGTACGTGTCCACAAGTGTCCACACAGGTGTGCAGGCCCGCTTCCTTGGCTGCCTTCAGAAGCCCAATAGCAAACTCAGGTTGATGCAGCGGCTCGCCGCCCGAAAGTGTCACCCCGCCGCCGGAGTTCTCGTAAAACGGGCGATCCTTTTCCACCTCGGCCATGACCTCGGCCACCGTCACCTCTTTGCCGTACATTACCATAGCCTCAGCCGGGCAGACTTCCACGCACGCGCCGCAGTTGGTGCAAATGGCGCGATCTCTGACTATGCCATCTTTACCCAGCGACAGTGCCTCTTGCGGGCAGGCCTCAATACACTTCTCGCAGCCGATGCAGTTGGCCTGCAGATAGCCGACAACGGGCTCATCGCTTTGTGTTTCCGGGTTGTGGCACCAGAGACAGCGCATCGGACAGCCCTTCAGAAATACTGTTGTCCTGATGCCAGGCCCGTCGTGGATTGCGAATTTCTTAATATCGGTTATCAGGCCCGTAGCACTCATAGGCCACACGTTGCATGGTTGCAGTTTTACCTGTGCTTGGCTGGCAGGCATTCGCGCTATTCTAACTGCATTCCGCAGGCGTGTCAAACAGAACGAAGTCGGATGTGAGCGGCCCGGTGAACTGGTAACATACACGCATTACGGTCGGCGCGGATACTTGACAGGCGGACGCAAGCACCGCTACAATCGCCCATGAGTGTGCAACAACGGCAATGACGATGTCAATCACGGCCAATCCCGGCGTGGAAAGGTGTCCAGGCCAATGACAAGAGCAACACGTCAGTTGCTACTAATTGCGGCAGTCGTGGCGCTGGTACACGGCGCGGTATCAGTGGCACAGATTACAAGCCGTGAGCAGCTCCAGGAGCTGTGTGGCAGCACCAGTGCGCTGTCGGGCTACGATTTCTCACAGGCCTCAGCGCCGGGGATGGATTTCAAGGCTCTGGAGCTGCAAGATACCAAGTGGCACGGGGCCGACTTGCGGGGATGCCGCTTTGTCGGCTGCAACCTGCAGGGAGCGAATTTAGGCAGGGCTTCACTGCGCGGCGCGATCATAGAGGACAGCAGCCTGGCCGATGCAATGATGACAGCCACCGACCTGAGCGGGGCACTGCTGCGGGGCGTCAACCTGGCCGGTGCCAATATGGCCAATTGCCGATTTGAGGGGGCCTTGTTTGAGGACGTGCGGTTTTCGAGCAATGGCGGCACGCACGTTCCCGCCCTTACGCTGGCACTGCGCAAGGCTACGGGCCTGCCCCTGAGCCGGGCCTGGGTCAATGGGCTTTCCGGGGACGCATTCTGCTTTGTCTATAACATCGAACTGCCCACCTACTGGCCGTGCAGGCCCTACTACCAGCACCCGGTGCTGGGAGCGGGACGGGCGCTGGGCGTGGCCGTCGAGCTGTACTATGACCTGTCACCGCCAGATGCCTACGAGCGCCTCAAGGATGCAATGGAGCAGAAATTGGCGTGTATGGTCCCGGTACGACTGGTGAGTCCGCAGATTCTTGACACCCAACAGCAGGGCGTCTGGGCGCTGGTGGAAAGGATCAAGCAAACGGGCGGCGGCGACGCCATAGACCTGATGCTGCTGCCGCTGGGAGCGGTACACTGGAATGAAACCGAGTTTAAGATGAACTGGGCAGGCCCCTGGCAGACGCTGTATCCAGCCGGCCATCCCAACAGCAAGGGCCAGTACCCGCTGCTGACAATGGCCTCCAGTGACGCGCCGCTGAATCAGGCCGAGCAGGTGGTGCCGATATTGAAACTGGCCGGCCGCATTATCAATGACCCGCGCGCCTACGGGCCACTGGTCCCGGGCGTCAGAGGGCTGAAGCAACTCGCCGAAGACCTGCACTCGGCCGGCTCACAGCAGGACCAGGATCGCATGAGACAGCTCGGCCTGTGGAGCCTACGACCGCGTCAGTGTCTGGCGGGGGCCAGGAGCGAAGCGTATCAGTTCTGCCTCGAAGCAGCGGTGTTGTGCCAGGAGCCGAACCGCTCGATACTCTCGCAGATTGCGGCGATGTACGAAACCGAAACTAAGATGCTCCAATGTGCTTTCCCAGTACTGGTGCCCGGCAAAAATCAAAAAGTGGACGCTGCGGAAATGGGACAAAGATTCATCGCCGCCAGCCAGATCATCGAACAAGTGCGCGCTACCGAACTGAGGATAGCGACCCTCATAGAGACGTTGCAGTAGCAATTCGACGGCTATTTGGTCCACGTGCACGGCACCAGGCTATCCTCATCGCAGTCGGTGCCGTGAGTGCCGCGACCGTCGCCGTCGTGCTGGCCGTGGTCGGATAGGATGATTATCCCGTAATCAAGCTCTGCAAGCCCCTCTACCAGCCGGTTCAGCCGCGCATCCATGTCCTGCAAGTAGGGCACCACTTGCGGTGACGACGGCTTGAACTCGTGGAATATATCGTCCGTGGTCACAAGCTGGGTGATGAGAAACTCCGGCGTATCCTCAGTGGCTACCTCCAGAAGCATATCCGCAACTATATCATCCTCATATCGTGGCGCTCTCTTGGCGATTTGGCCGCAGCGCTCCGCCCAACGGCCAATCAGATCACCCATTGTGCAGCCATCCTGGCCCACTGCCGCACCCCGCTTGGCGTTTGCTGCCAGGACTTCGAATATTGTCTCGCACTGGAAGTCCTCGTCCTTGGCGTGTATCCCGTGAACTGACTGGTCGCCGCCGGTGACCATGGTGGCGAAGTTGACCGGCGTAATGGTGGGCATGACCGCGTGCAATACCACATGGTGCTGGTTGATTAGCGAGCCGAGAAACGGCATCGCCTGGTGCCACAGGCCCCACTGGTACATGCCGAGGGCGTCGGGGGCCAGTACCGCACAGCGCTCCGAGCCTTTCAACTCGGCAGCGATCTCCGCAATCGGCTCGCCGGTGCTTTGCGCGGGCGCGGGTATGTCAAGTATTGCGGCAATGGTGGGAGCGACGTGTGTCATCGAATAGACGGGAGCCGACATGAGCTGCCTCCTGAGTCGTTGCGGTCACAGTATTTCGGAATAGACGGCAGGAATCAATTGCAGCAGATCGGTTGCCAGGTAGCCTCGAGGGCCGATTTGTTTGGCGGCGATGTCGGCAGCGCGGCCGTGCATCCACACCCCTGCGTATGCGGCAGGCAAGGCCTTCGTACCGCCCGCCAGCAGTGCGCCAATCATGCCACTGAGGATGTCGCCCATGCCGCCGCTAGCCATGCCCGGATTGCCGGTCGCATTTATCCAGGTCTCGCCACCGGGCGCGGCACAGACGGTCGCAGCGCCCTTCAGAACCATGACGGACTCAAGCTCGTCGGCCCAGGCTCTGGCGGCTGCAATGCGGTCGGTTTGGATCTCGCCAACTGACATGCCTGCAAGGCGCGACAACTCACCCGGATGTGGTGTGATGACCAACTGGCCGGGGCACCCGGCAAACAGATCGGCGTGCCCGGCAAAGGCGTTGATGCCGTCAGCGTCGAGAACCACAGGACATTGCATCTGTGCGACCAGGTTACGAACCATTTCGGCAGTTGCATCCTGGGGACCCAGGCCGGGGCCGATGATGACAGTCTGGGCTGCGGTCGCGAGGCCGAGAATCTCGTCGGTGTTGCGCGGCCGCAGGTATCCGCAGCCGTGATCCATCAGCGGCGCGGTCATCACCTCGGTGCACTTCGTCTCCAGTATGGTATTGAGCGCGGCGGGGATTGCCAGGGTGACCAACCCCGCGCCGGTGCGAGCGGCTGCCAGTGAGGCCATAGCAGCAGCGCCGGTCAGGCCCGTCGAACCCGCTACCACCAGGACCCTTCCGCAGTCGCCCTTGTGAGCGTCGGGGGCGCGTGCGGGCAGCGCCGCAGCCACATCGGCCAGCTCGGTGACGTAGGTCTTGAGCTGAGGATTCTCAATGGTCGGCGGGGCTAGACCTATCTCAGCAACGCGGATGTCTCCGCAGTAGCCGCGGCCGGGATGCAGATACAGGCCCTGCTTCGCCAGGCCGAAAGTGACCGTTATCTCGGCCCTCGGGACATCGCCAAGCAAAGCTCCGGTATCGGCATTGACGCCGGAGGGGATGTCCGCCGCTACAATGGGGCCGTCATGGCCGGCGAGCATCCCAAGGACCTCGGCAAACCGGCCGCTCACCTGGCCGCTAAGACCCGTGCCGAGAATCGCGTCAATGACCACGTCAGCTTCGCCGAGCAGTTGCGCAAGCTGCTTGTCGGAGGGTTTCTGGTGTATGGGAATATCGAGCTCGATCGCGCGCTGGCAGTTGGTTGCCGCGTCGCCGGTCAGTTCTTCGGCATCAGCTAGTAGCGCGACTTGTGCCGTGAAGCCCCGTTGAAGCAGGTGTCGGGCGGCGACGAACCCATCACCGCCGTTGTTGCCCTTGCCTGCGACGACCAATGCGTAGCCGCTTGCAGGCAACAGCTCGGCCGCGGCATCGGCCAGCGCGCAGCCGGCCTTCTCCATCAGCTCCAGGCCCGGGATGTTGAAATCCTGAATGGTTGCGCGGTCAATTTCGCGCATCTGTACGGCTGTAACAGCTTTCATCACACACTCACCCCATCGTAGGAATCGGTTGAGGAGTTCGCGACCGCAGGACCTTCTTCCTGCACACGCATGATAAAACGCCTCTCGCGCACTGGATAAAGAGGAGTCTGCATGAGCCGAGAGAAAGTAGGCTCTAGACGAGAGGGCGCAGGTCGAAAACGGGATGAATGGGAAGACGTGAGCGCAAAAGGAGGGGCGAACGGATGGCTATGACAGGTAAGCCGACTTTCCGCAAGCCGGCACCAGAGGGCATTGTAGAACATATCGGGTTAGGCAAGGGCGAAGGCACCGCAATGGTGGAGCTGGATGATGGATCGTTGATGGATGCTGGTAGCAGGGAGCGACTATCTCATCTCGACTGATGGCGGGCAGAAATGGAGTGACCCCCAGCCGCTGAACTGCGAAGCGATGGGTGCGTCGGGGGGCGTGTCCTGCGTCCGCCTGCAGTCAGGGGCGTTGGCACTGGCGCACCGCGGCAAGGAAGACGCCGGTCGGGGAACCGAGGAATACGGCTGGAATCCATTCTATCTGTCGGTATCCGAGGACGAGGGCAAGAACTGGTCAGGCGCGTGGCCGATGAAGCTGCTGGGCGGACCGTACTATGACGCGATGATTCAACTGTCCAGCGGGCGGCTGCTGATGCC
>JALGTY010000128.1 GCA_029821145.1 Candidatus Zipacnadia bacterium | reverse complement strand
TCTTTGTCGTAGTTGTTGACATTCTGCAGCAGCCTATCGCCCTGGCGGAAGGTCTGCTCGCCGCGCAGGAGTTCCAGTCGGCCGGGAGCCGGGGGATTGAGCTTCTCCTGCAGTGCGCGGTTGAGTTCCGTCACTCCGGCCGGGCCTCGGTGCATCGGTGTGATTACTTGAATATCATCCTGGTCAAAATCGAGCCGAGGCAAGGCTGAGGTCACCACCCGCAGCAGCGCCTCGGCCACCTGGTCAGGTCTCTCGCGCTCCATGAGCACGGTGTCCTCGCCTTCCCAGTCGCGTCCGGGGGTGAACTCGGGGAATTCGCCCTCTCTGATGCGGTGGGCGTTATAGACGATATCGCCGCCTTCGCGCTGGCGGAAGACTTTCTGCAGCCAGGCGACGGGGAAAATATCGGAGGCAACGATGTCCTTGAAGAACGATCCCGGCCCGACGCTCGGCAACTGGTCGGCGTCGCCGATGAAGACAATTTTGGTGCCGGGCTTGACGGCGTCCGTCAGTTCGTTGGCCAGCAGCACATCCACCATGCTGGACTCGTCAACGATCAGCAGGTCTGTCTGCAGCGGGTCATCGGCATTGTGCGAGAAGGCATGGGTGCGCGGATCGTAGGCCAGCAGCCGGTGGATGGTACTGGCCGGTTTGCCGGCGAGTTGCGACAGCCGCTTGGCTGCCCGGCCGGTTGGTGAACACAAGGCCACGTGCCAGCCCAGGGCATCACAGGCGTCAGACAGCGCCCGTGTCACCATTGTCTTGCCTGTGCCCGGGCCGCCGGTGATAACCGAGACCGGGCCAGCCAGGGCCATGCGCACCGCTCCGATCTGCTCCGCCGAAAGCTCAGTGGCGCCCATCGCGGTTCGTTGCCGCAGCCATTTCTCGAGGTACTCGCGCTTCGGGGCCGGCTCCGTCTCTTCCGCATTGAGGCGCAGCAGCCTCTCCGCGAGGCTTTTTTCCGCCTTCAGCATAATGGGCAGATAGTAGGCCGCCGTGCCGTCGTAATCTTCAAGCTCCAGCTCGCCCTCTTTGATGGCCCGGTCGAGCTGGACCTCGACGAGCTCCTCATCTACCTGGAGCAGGTGCTGGGCCGCGCCCAGCAGGTTCTCTCGTGGCAGATAAAAGTGCCCCTCATTGGAGGCCATCTTCAGCACGTGCTTGAGGCCGGCGCTGAGGCGGGCCGGGTCCTCAGGCTCGATGCCCGTGATGCGTGCAATCTTGTCGGCGGTGTAAAAGCCGATGCCGGAGATCTCGTCGGCCAACCGGTATGGCTCCTGCTCGATGATGGTCATGGACTGGGACTCGAAACGCTCGTAGATCCGCGCTGCCAGCGCCGGCCCCAGGCCGTGCTGCTGCAGGAAAACCATTACCCGGTGCGCGTGTTCGCTGGCCTTCCAGGCCTGACGAAGTGCTTCCGCCCGCTTGCGCCCGATGCCCTCGACTTCGGTCAGCCGCTCGGGGTGCTTGTCAAGGATTTCGAGTGTCTCTTCGCCGAACCTGTCCACCAGCCGCTGCGCCATCTTCTTGCCGATGCCCTCGACGAGGCCCGAGCCCAGATACCCCGCAATCGCCTGCTTGGTGACAGGCCGCACCATCTCATAGTGCTCGAACTGAAACTGCCGTCCGTACTTGCGGTCATCCACCCAGCAGCCGTGCAGGCGCAGATTCTCGCCAACCGCCAGCCCGAGAGTACTGCCCACCGCGGTGACCTGTCCGGCGTCTGTTTGCAGCCCGACCACGGTATAGCCGTTGGCGGGGTTGTGATAGACGATCTTTGCGGCCGTACCTTCGAGTGTTTGCCGCTCGCCCCTCACGTCTTGATTTCGCGCATTTTCTTCATCAAATAGGCGCATAGTCTCATGTCGGTTTCCGCATCAGACTTTTCCACAATTCTCTCACAGTGCTCGTCCGAACTTGTGGACAATTCCGATTCTCGTGTGGATGGACCTGCTGCCACCAGTGCGGCAAAGCGGCCTGAGCCGTTGCCTCTGAGGGCTTTGTGTGTTTTCGACTTATGCACAGCATGTCGAAAGAGTTTCGCACAATCCGGGCGACTTGTCCACAACGCCCGCTCACAACGGTCGTTGTGACTACTTAGCTTGTGGCTTTGGGGTGGGCTATTTGTAGGGGCGTGATTTATCACGCCCTTGAGGCCGTTATTGATTGGGCGCAATGAATTGCGCCCCTACATTAACGCGCGCACAGCGTCCGTCCGTGTATCCTAACCCCCTTCCCCCGTTCCCTGGTAGGGAAGGGGGCTAGGGGGATAGGTCTGATACCAAGCCGTAAGCTAAGTAGCTAGCAGTCATATTCATTCGCCATTGTTTACCCGCGAGGCGGCCTCCAGCGCCTGATGCCGAAGCTGCTCGGCGCAGTCGCTCAATTTCTCGGGGCCGTCTTTGTCGCCGGAATAGAAGTACCACTCCCAGGTCTTCCGCGTTCCCGGCACTCGCCACAATTCCACGTCCTGCAGACCCAGCCGCATCCGTTCCGCACGCAATGACGCCAAAGGGCCGTCTCGGCCGGGATATACCAGGCCGCTGAACCTATAGCGGACTTGTGGGGTATCCACATTGATCTGTGCCGACCAGCCGAGATACGTGCTGCAGGGCGCCACGCCATCGAATTTGCCCCAGAACGCGTGTGGGCCGGCGGCATAGGCGTGCCCGGGTGGCTGGCCAAGCACCAGGAAAGGGCCACAACTCAGCCACGACTCAGGCCCGCTCACCTGTTCATCGCCGTCGCCCGGTGAACGCGCAAATGTCGCATCACCAGACAGCATGAAGCGGTTCACCTCAAGGGTCAGACTCGGCACGGCTGCCGCTGAGTCAATGGTCACAGCCACCCGGTAGTCGGGGTCGGCCTTCCGCAGCAAATCCACTGCATGTTTGAAAGCCGCTAGCTGCTCATCCGTCGCCGGCCGGTCTGCCGGCCACACGTACAGCTTCCCGAACCATCCCATGTCGCGGCAGTGTTTCGCCAGAGCCTCCGCGAAAGCCGACCACGCCTCATCGTATATCTCATCACCCGGCTCGGCCTCGACGCTTATCAACGCACCTTCGGCATCGAAGTAATGCACCTGCGTCGGCGCGGTGTCGTCAATCATGCCCAGATAGCTGATGCCGCTGCTGATGCCCAGCTTTTCACAGAGCTTGATATAACGGTCGAAGCGGGAGAAGTCGAATTGCCACTGGCCGGGCGCGGCCCTTTTCCAGTCAAAACAGGTCCGACCGACCTGCGCTGTACCGGCTCCCAGGTCGGCCAGATGCCTGAGGTAGGCCTCCACGAGTTCCCACCACGGCTCGGAAAACGGCTCGACCCCGTACTGTTGCGCGAGTGGCGACCACGCCTGCCAGACCTCCAGGCCCAGCGCGTAATCGGCCGGCTTCGGGAGCATCACATCATGCACGCGCAGCGCCAGCGGACAGTAGCCGGTCTGCCCGTCTGCTGTCCGGAATTTCACGCGCCCGCAGTAGATGCCCGGCGCGGCGTCGGCAGGCACGTTGATGCGCAGCCACAGCAGACTGTCGCGTTCGTCACTGAGCGCAAAGCCGGTCTCATCGAGGGGCACTAGCAGGTCGGCATGCTGGGCCTGAGATGCTTTGCCCTTCCCCTGAGCGAGAGGGGTGGGCGGAGGGCAGGGCGGGGGGAAGTCGTTCACGACCACCGGCAGCACCTCAAACAATTCGAGATGCTGCCTGCCGATGGCGAAGCCGTCAGAGGATCGCAGTTGAGATGTTTCCGCCGTTATGTTGCCGTGTGCCTGCTCAGAAAAGGGACGATCACCATTTGCAGGCCGGCGCGGCAATTGCGAGCGGCTTCGAGATAGGCCAGCGCAAATTCTCTACTCCCGCCGCTCAGGTCAATCTCTGCAAGCGCCGATGCCGGGTAAACACTGAAGCCAGCCTTGGCCTGTGTCTGCATGTGCGCGTCGAGTTCGGTCTTGAGCAGCTCGGCCCTGGCGGTGAGGTCGGCGATCTCTGCCTGCATGACCATAAGCTCGGCGGAGCTCATAGTCTTTCTGTTTTCGCGGTACTGGGCCGCCAGTTGCCGCCACTGCTGCAGCAGCGTATCAAGCTTCTGGCCGGCTTGCGTCTTGTAATCCGAATCATCCAGTACCGACCAAACTCGCAGCGCGGCGGCGAGTGCCTTTTCCAACTCCGTGAGCTCAGCGCCCGTCGCCGGCAGCGCCAGTGGGTACGGTGGCGTTCGGCTTACGGTTGCGCCCTGCGCGTCGGTGAGCGAGAATTGGACGGTGTTGAGACCGTCCTGGCTTATCTTGTACGGCACTTGCACCATATCGGTCTTGCCCGGCTCCACGCTGATCTTCTCGGCACCGTAGGCGTTCCCGTGCTTCGTGGGCGCCATCACTCGCCAGTTCACCTTGGCGGTAATCGCTTCACTAGCCAAGTTCGTGACTGCTACTGCGGCGGTGTTATCGCCCAGGGTGCCGTCACCCAAAGATGCCAGCTTCATGACCGCCGGGGTTTGGGCGAAGATGATCCTGCCGAAATTCTCTGCCTCGTGGAAGCTCTTCAGCAGTCTGCTGGAGCAGCTTTTCTCGCCGAGATGGGGCACGTTGCGCGCGGCGACAAAGCCCCAGACCGACGCGGGCGAGGGCGGTATGTCCCCCTCGAAAGGCAGCGCCATCTCCACCGACCAGCCCGACTCCAGCATCGCAACTTGCACTTCCCAGCGGTAATCAATCGCCTCGTCATGGCTAAGCGCATCGTAGCGCGTGCCTAGCGAGTTGATGATAAAATGGATGTACTTCTCGCCCTGATTGGTGGGGTCGAAGAACAGCTCCAGGCAGTCGTCGCGATAGACCGGCCCGTCGCGCTCGGTGGCCTCGGCCTTGATCTCCGCCGGTTCGGGGTCGTGAAGGATCGCGCCGATATACAGGCTGTGGGCGTCATAGCCGACCCACATCTCCGTCTGTGCGGAGGGCTCTGAGCGCCCGCTAAGCGAGATGAACCTGCTCATAGCGCCGGCAGATGCCCACTCCCCCGGCTCTAGCAACCCGTCAATGTTCGGTGCCTTGCTCATCAAGGGGGCACTGACCGCCGGCGGAGTGTAGAATGCCAACGCATCAGCATAGCCGAAGCTTGCAACTCCGGCCGCAAAGAGAAGTGCTGCGATCACAATCAGACTGTAACGCACTTGCGGCACCTCCTAGGTCCCGGCGCAGCCTCTGTCTGCAGACAGCGACCGTCGCCTTATGCGGATATGCGCCCAAACGAGCCCGCGCATAATCCTATATTCGCCGCGCTTGGGTTTCGTCCCTTCTCACCTGCAACTATTTGCAGATATCATGCCGACGGCCGTTGTGAACCGTCTGCATCGCGTTGCGCCGGCCAATTGCCCCGGCTATTCCATCTGCACGTCGCTGACGCCCTCCAGCTTTTCCAGTTCCCGGCACAGTTGTGCCTGCGCCGCCTTACCGGCGAGCTTGGCGCGGAGCGAGAGCATACGCGGCTGGTAGCGCTTCACTGGGCCGTACTTGAGGCTCACAATATTGGCCCCGTATCTGTTCATCAGTGCCGTGACATCGGCGATCACGTCCCGCTCCGGGTCAGTAGCCAGGTTGAACTGGACTTTCCCGCTGCGGCGGAGCACGCCCTCTTCGAGCCAGTCAACTCCCACCAGGGTAAACAGGCCGATGACGGTGGCGAAGATAGCCGCCGGATACCACGCCAGTCCGCATGCTACTCCAATGGCGGCGGCCATCCATAGGGAAGCCGCCGTTGTCAGACCCCTGACCACATTACCGTGGCGCATGATTGTGCCTGCCCCAATGAACCCAATACCGGTCACGACCCCGGCCGCGATGCGAGATGCGTCGCCGCCGCCTTCGGCCGCCGCTGCCGAGATGACGGTAAACAGCGCCGAAGCGACCGCCACCAGGATGTGCGTGCGCAATCCGGCCGGCCGCTGGTGCCATTCGCGTTCCAGACCGAGCAGGCCGCCGAGCACAAATGCCACACCCAGCCGCAAGGCTATCGCACCGTATGAGTCCATCGCAAGTTCCATGCTCAACCTTGTCCTTTCGCAGTTACCAGCTCTTTCGCCGCCCGCGCTCATTTACCTGCCGGTGTATGAAAATGTTATATATGGCTCTCGGGCTGGAACAAATCAGCGTGCAAGATGGTTCCTTTCTAGTGATACACTATCCGCAGCTCGATACGACTTTATTTCTTCCGGAAGGCCCCCGTTCGATAATTGGCGAATTATATATTGTCGTGCTGCTACTGTCAAAGGAACCGCGGAGAGAGAGGAATAACCGTGCCAGAACGCATTGAGACGATGAGCTTTGCGGAAGACGACAATCCGGTAGTGGTGCTGTCAGGTTCCGGGGCCATCGCGGAAACGTATCGCCTGTTAGGTGAACTTGGTGCCAGCCGCGCTATGATTGTCAGTGGGCAGAATGTTGGTGTGCTCCCGGTCGTGAGGGATCTGGCGACCTCCACGCCATCAGGGCTTGAGATAGAGGCATTTGACCGCGTCGAGCCGGATCCGTCGGATGTTACCTGCGAGGTGGGCGGCACGGCGGCACGCGACTTTGGCGCACAGGCAATCATCGGCATCGGCGGCGGCAGCAGTATGGATGCGGCCAAAGCGATCGCTGCTGAGGCGGTCACACGCGGCTGGACGAAAGCTCAGGCTCACCCAGGTGAGCCCACCCAGATTGATTTTGACCCACTGCCGGTGATACTTGCTCCTACGACCGCCGGGACTGCGTCCGAGGTCACGCCATTTTCCGTGGTCACGTATGCCGACGGCAAGCGCAAGCTGGTGCTCAGTCACCCCAAGCTGTACGCTCGCTATGCCTTGCTCGACCCCGAGATGCTACTGACGTGCTCCGAGCGGGTGCGCGTGGCCGCCGGCATGGACGCCCTGACCCACGCTGTCGAGTCGTGCGTGAGCAAGCAGGGCACAGATCGGACCCGCCGCCGCGCCCTGCAGGCCATAGCACTCATTGTCCCGCACCTGCCGCGTGTGGTCGCCGACGAGAATGATATCGAGGCGCAGCGGCAGTTGCAGTTGGGCGCTATGATTGCCGGCCTGGCATTCTCACACAGCCGCCTGGGCATCGTTCATGCCATGGCCCTGCCGCTTTCGGCACTCTTTCAGGTTCCCCACGGTGTGGCAAATGCGATCCTGCTGTCCTACGGGATGCGCTTCAATGTAATGTCTGACATAGCAGGCTTTGCCGCGATCGCTGCGGCGATGGGTGTGGACACCTCGGAAATGCCCCCCGAACAGGCTGCCATGGCCGCGGTGGATGCCGTTGAGGACATCAGTCGGATCGTCGGCGCGCCCAGGCACATGTCCGAGGTCGGCGTCACCAAAGACGCCATTGCGCAGATGGCCGAGGACGCCATGCCCAGCGCGCACATCGCCTGCAATCCGCGTCACATCGAAGAACAAGACCTTATCGAGCTGTACAATCTGGCTTTCTGAGGCTGAAACACAACATGCGAGATTTCAAGAAGCGCACCGAATCGCTCATTGCAGAGATCGAGAAGGTTATCGTCGGCAAGCGCGAAGCTATCGAGCTTGTGATAATCGGCTTTCTGTGCCGCGGCCATATCCTGATCGAGGACCTGCCGGGGTTAGGCAAGACCATGCTCGCGCGCGCCTTGGCCAGGGCTGTGGATTGCAATTTCCGGCGGATTCAGTTCACACCCGACCTACTGCCTGCGGACGTCACCGGCACGAGCATTTACGAAAAGGGCCATGGCAAGTTCACTTTCCGTCCCGGGCCGATCTTTGCCAACCTGCTGCTGGCCGATGAAATCAACCGCGCCACTCCCAAATCACAGTCGGCGCTGCTGGAGAGCATGGAGGAGTTCCAGGTCACCGTGGATGGCATCACGCACGAGCTGCCTAAGCCGTTTTTCGTCATCGCCACCGAAAACCCCATCGAGTACGAGGGCACTTATGCTCTGCCGGAAGCGCAGCTCGACAGGTTTCTGATGAAGGTGCGCATCGGCTATCCCACGCCTGAGCAGGAGGTCACTATTCTTCAGCGCCAGGTTCTCGTCCACCCCATCGAAAAGGTCAGGCCGGTGCTGGCGGTTCCGGAGGTGCTGGCCATGCAGCAGGCACTGCGCGAGGTTCACATAGACCCCTCATTACAGCACTATGTCGTGGATGTGGTGAACCAGAGCCGAGCGCACGAGGCGGTCGCCCTCGGTGCCAGCCCTCGTGGCTCGCTGGCGATGATGCGTTGCAGCCAGGGCGTGGCATTCTTGGATGGCCGCGACTATGTGATCCCGGATGATGTGAAACGCGTCACCCAGTCGGCGCTATCACACCGTCTCACCATCAAGCCGGACCATCGCATGCGCGGGATGACTCCGCAGAGGGTTATCGAGCAGATACTGCAGTCGGTGACGGTGCCGGTGTAGGGAGAAGGAGAAGAAGGGGACAGACCCTTTTTCTCAACTCATTTGTGAAGCGCGTAGCTCAGGCTGCCAGTGTAGTTATGCAAATCTTGGGCAATTCAAGCCATAGGGCGACGGTGTGGCGTCGTTAGTCGTAATGGAAGGGCCTGTCGCAGTGAGCTTTGCTTTGCAAAGCTCACAAGGCTGGCCCAGCCGTTGTCGTCGGGCGTTTGGGTGTGCAGACCTCGCCAGGATAGCGTCCTGCAGCGCACGCAACAGCCGTGCGCTGCTCGACGCGGCCCTTCCAACAGCAGTACAACGTGTAATGGGATACGCCTGCAAAGCTGTAAACTCCTCTTGCGATTAGAAATCCGCATAACTACAGTTCCAGTTCACTCATAGGCAATGCGAATTGGCGGGAATATCTTTGTCGCCTCGCTGTCTTTGCACTTGTAAGCACAACAATCAGGAGGTGTGATTTGATGAGAAAGATGTTGATGAGTATGGCCGTAGTGGCGATGGTAACGGTGGTTCTGGTACCGGCGTGCGCGCAGCAAGGTCGTCGCGGCCAGAGAGGGGGCGGTGGGCAGATGAGCGAAGAGGAGCGCGCCCAGATGCGCGAGCAGATGATAGAGGGCATGCTCGAGCAGGCCGGCCTCACCGACGAGGAGAAGGCC
>JALGTY010000127.1 GCA_029821145.1 Candidatus Zipacnadia bacterium | reverse complement strand
GGTAAAACTGAGACCGCTGCCAGTGCGAAACAGAATCGCCTCGGAGCCTTTTTCATTGCCCTCGTCCAGGAGCACCTTCCGTGCGCCGCCGACCTGGTCCATGCTGCCTACGTGTCGCAGCAGTTGATCCTTCGTGTACTCGATTCCGAAAAGCTTTGCCATCTAAGACCCTCCTCTTGCGGAAGTTCCGCTTGTATGTCTGGTCATATAGCTCGGGCTTCCCAAATGCATCCGCTTTCGTTGCGTATGACTCATTTCCGTGTCCGCAGCCATACTCCCTTCCTATCACTGGCTAGCTACATGACCAGACACTGGGCAGGACTATCGGGTGCCGATGGTGTATAATCCATGTATCCCGCAGTAACACCGAAGATGGGCGGGTGCAACATTGATGTCGGAGTGTGTGATGCGGCCCAAATTACATCCTGCATCGGCGCGTGTGAAAAGGCTGCGCGAGGTCGCTCTGAATCGGGCCGACGCGCTCGCCTCAGAAAACCGCAGCATGGCCAGTTTCGAGGCCGACCTGTATGGCGCGGCGTCGCTGATGCAAACGGCCGATGACTGCTTCTGGGTGCGCCGCCGGGGCAAGGCCGTCGCCAACATCCTGCAAAACGCGACCGTGCAGATAGGTGCGGACGAGCTGCTGGTCGGGCGACTGTATCTCGGCGCGCCGACAGCCGAAGAGGCCGAGCGTCTGGAAGAGGCCCAACGCTATCTCGGCGCTCAGCCAAAGTACTTCGGTCAGTCCGGCCACATGAGCGTTGACATCCCCAAGCTGCTAGCCAAAGGCGCCCGTGGCCTCCAGCAAGACATCGAACAGCACCGGTCCAAGCTCGACCCGGCTAACCCGGACCATGCTGAGAAGATCGCCTTCTACGACGCGACCCACATCGCTCTGGAGGGGCTGTGCGCGTATGCCGAGCACCATGCCGAAGAAGCCGAACGCCTCGCCGCCGAAGAAAGCGACGAGGCGCGCAAGCAGGAACTCCTGCAGATCGCCGAGCGGTGCCGGCGTGTGCCAGCGCACCCGGCGCGCACCTACGCCGAGGCGCTGCAGGCAGTCCACTTCGTCAATTCCACCATCCACTGGGCGCAGCGCTCCGGCCTGATCTGTCCCGGCCACCCGGACCGCTGGCTGTCGCCGTATTACGAAAAGGACATCGCCGAGGGCACACTGAGTCCGGCGCAGGCGCAGGAGCTTCTGGACTGCTCCAATATCCTCATCAACGAGACGATTGCGCGCGGGCTGGCCATCGGCCTGATGGTGGCCGGCCGCGGCCCCGACGGTAGAGATGTCACTAACGACATCTCCTACATGTGCCTGCAGTCCATCCGCAATGTGGGGCTGTCGTACCCGGGTGTGGGGATCTGCTGGAATGAGGACACGCCCGAGGACCTGCTGGCTTTCGGCTGTGAGATACTGGCCGAGCGCGGTGCCAACCCGGCAATATTCAACGATGCGGTCATCAGCCAGGCCCTGCGCAATGCAGGCGTCACACCGCAGGAAGCCTGCGAGTTTCAGAACAGCACCTGCGTGGAGATTAGTCCGGTCGGGGCCAGCAACGTCTGGGTCGCCAGCCCTTACTTCAACCTCTGTCAGATCCTGCTCGACCTGCTGCACGACGTAGCTTTCGGCGAAGTGCAGGGCGCCACCTTCGAGGAGCTGCTCTCCGCATATCGCGACCGGCTCGGAGCGGCCATCAGCAAAGCCGTCGGCGTCCAGAACGCCAACCGCATCAGCACCATGCGGCACCGCAACTTCCCGCTGCTTTCGCCCTTTGTGCGGGACTGCATCGAGCGCGGGCAGGACCTAGATTGCGGCGGCGCCCGCTACAACTGGATCGAATGTTCCTTCGTAGGCCTGGCCAATCTGGTGGATTCATTGGCGGTAATTCGTGAGTTATTGTACGGCCCCGCACCGCCCTCACCCCCGGCCCCTCTCCCACAGGGAGAGGGGAGAACAGCAACGGCACCCTCAGCGCCGGGCCTGAAGGGCGGCGTGAGGGCCTTGCTGGATATCCTCGCCGCCGACTTCGCCGGCCACGAGGATCTCCGCCAGCGCTTCCTCACCCAGGTGCCCAGCTATGGGAACGACGAGCCGGCAGTGGACGAATTCGCCGTGATGATCGCCGACTTCGTAGCTGCGGAATGTGCGAAATATGACGTGGTACTGGGTGGCGGATTCAAGCCCGGGTTCTTCTGCTGGGTGATGCACGAGCGGCTGGGCAGCGAGACCGGGGCGACCCCGGATGGCCGCAAGGCCGGTGTACCTTTTGCCGATGGAGCGGGCCCGGCACAGGGCCGCGAGCGCCACGGGCCAACGGCGGCGGTCAAGTCCACCACCTGCTGGGACCATACGCCAATGTTAGGCGGGCTGGTGCTGAACCTGAAATTCTCCAGGAAAGCCCTGGAAAGCGACGAGAGCCGCGCCAAGCTGGCCGAGCTTATCAAGACATACATGCGTCTGGGCGGCATGGAGGTACAGATCAACGTAGTCAGTCGCGAGGCACTG
Source organism: Candidatus Zipacnadia bacterium (assembly GCA_029821145.1). Lineage (GTDB taxonomy): Bacteria > Armatimonadota > Zipacnadia > Zipacnadales > UBA11051 > UBA11051. Next base: position 10,565 of record JALGTY010000127.1, on the reverse strand, counting down.
GTCGCGGCGCAGGCCAGGCCCGAAGAGTATCGCGACCTGGTGGTGCGCGTAGCCGGCTACACCGACTACTTCACCAACCTCTCGGCGGCCATGCAGGATGAAATCATCGCCCGTACGGAATTTGTAGAGGTGTGAACACCTTGGGGGAACCACTTTTTGGAAAAAGTGGCTTCCCTCACCCACTTGACCCACTCCTGCGGAGTGGGTGCCCAAGTGGGTACCCGCCCTCCACAAAAACTTGAGGAAGGGGGATTCTAGTGGCATCGTCCTAATCGTCGCTTGGTGCGGAGCCCTGGGTAGTCAGCCAGTCCACGAGCCGGGCAGGCGTGATGCTGACAAACGTGACAGTTCGTACCACGGCAACAGGCGATTTGGCCTAAGGACATGGTGGCAATGGCGCAGCCAGCGGAACATAACACAGGGGCCAGAGACTCAATACTGATCGGCGCGTTGGCAGTGGTGCTATTGGTTGCATTGATGTGGGTTATGGGCTACGCGGTTCTGCAACCTCGACCACAATCCCAACTTTCCATTCATCAGGCTGCTTCTGAGGGCGAGTTGGCGGCGGTCAAGAGAGCTGTAGAGCGTGGAGAAAGCGTCAATGGCCGCGATCAAAAGAATAGGACACCACTACTGTGTGCGATACGCCATGAACAGGTGGAGGTGGTAGAGTATTTGCTGCAATGTGGCGCGGACCCCAACGCTCCCAGCATCTCCCACCACGACACACCTTTGCACCAGGCCGCACGGAGGGGTAGCGCGACAATAACCAGGATGCTGCTTGAGGCAGGTGCCGATGCCAATGCAAGAAACACCAGTGAGAACACTCCGCTTTACGTCGCTGCCTTCCTGGGCCATGCGAAAGTGGCAGAGCTCCTGCTCCAGGCCGGCGCTGAGGTGAATGCTGCTTGTTTCATGGGCTTTACACCACTGTATATGGCCGCGCGGTTAGGCCGCAAGGAAGTGGTGCAGGTGCTGGTAGATCATGGGGCCAAGACGCACAATATCCACGAAGCGGCCGGGATCGGGGATGTGGAGAAAGTTCGCCAGTTTCTGGCGGCCGATGACAGCCTGATTGACCAGGAAGCCATGACCGGTGGGATGCCACTACACTGGGCCGCTGTGAATGGGGAGTTGGAGGTCGTGAGGACGCTGATTGAGGCGGGCGCCGATGTCAACGCCAGTGATACTGACGGGGAGACGCCGCTAACCAAGGCCGCGAGGGACGATCATGGGGAGATCATCAACCTTCTCCTCGCCCACGGCGCTACTGTCAATACGGGAGATCAACAGCACTGAATGCCGTTGGACCTCGCAGCAGAAAACGGGAGCCTCGCAGCGGGGAAAGCACTGCCGGCCAACGGAGCCAGGACCGGTTACATGACTCCGGCGTGCGCTATCAGGCCGCCGAGGAAGAGCAGCAGGCCGATGACTATGCACAGGATCGCTCCCGCAAAGGTGAACCCCCGGTTATGCGAGGTGTGGACCTCCCCGTTGGGCAGATACACCTTAAAGATTTCCAGGTAGGGGATCGGGAAGCGGCGGTACCAACCCTCGACGGTCACATTCTGGCCAATGAATTTCTCTGCGCGGAACAGGCCGAACAGGAACTCGAGTATGCCCAGCGGCTGGCGGTAGTCCATGACCATGAAGCCGCTTTGATCCTGGATGACGAGGTCTTCGCTCCAGTACAGGCCGGGAATGCCGCGCCCGATTATGGTGCCCTGCAGGATCGCCGGCAGGCAGCGGATCTTCGAGACCTTCACGTGCGGCACCAGTTCCGCGACCTTGCTCTTGACGAAGCGCCCCAGCGGGTATGAGAAGCGCAACGCAATCAGCATCCCGAGGCCCAGGCCCCACAGCGCTGCCCCGACCAGCGGGACCCAGGCATGCACTGTGACGCCCAGGCCCGCTGCCACGGCCAGGCCGGCGAGCAGGCAAATCACCGGCATGGAGTTGTACAGCGCGTCCACGAGGAATTCATCCCAGTAGCTCTCCGGGGCAGACTGCGGTATGTGGTAGGCCGGCATCTGGCTCATGCGGGAGGCCAGCTTGCCGAGAGCGTTGATGCGCTTGGCCGGCAGCGGGTGCGAGGAACTAAGCTCGCAGATGATCGCCCAGGGGTTCCACAGGTCCCAGCGCATGGCGTTGGCTGCTGCATCGGCTGAATATGACTGCGTTGCCGCCGAGTATCCGGAGGCGCTTGCCAGGGCCATTGAGGCGCCGAACTTAGCATCAAATATGCCCAGCATCTGTGCGCCGCCGGCCGCTGCTGCTGAAACTTGCACCTTCTCTTTTTCCTCCTCCTTCTGCTCCTTGGCGGCCCGTGCCAGTCCGTAGGCGATCTTGACCAGCGCACTGGCCAGGGCGTTGGGGTTGCGGGTGGCCTCGGCCGAGAATTCGTCGGCGTAGTATTCCCGCAGCCGTGACAGGCCCAGCACGATATACTGGCTGATGATGTAGGCCACGAAGGCGGCCACTGCCACCAGCACCACGCCGCCGCCGCCCTTGCGACTGCGGGCGCCTGCGTGAATACCGAACCGGTAGATCATGTACAGTACCAGCGGCACGGTAGCGGCGATGGTCATCACCACGAAGTCCCAGTGCGTGATATGGCCCAGCTCGTGGGCGATGACGGCCTGGACTTCCTGCTCATCGCAGATGTCCAGCAGACCACGGGTGACCACCAGCCGGGCGTTGGCGGGATAGTGACCGAAGGTGAAGGCATTGGGGTTGCCGTCTTCGATGATCCCGAAACGGGGCAGAGGTATATTGTGGTTCTCGCACATAGCCTGCAGGTGGCGGGCCTGCTTGGCATCAATCTGTTCAAGTGGCACCCAGCGGATCTTGAGTATCCACTGGAGGATGAGCGGGGATATGGCGTACTGCAGACCGGCGACCAACACCGCGAAGGCCACCGCCAACCACAGCGGCGGCGGCGGCTCCATGGTGTACAGGACAGCTACGCCGATTGCGAACACCAGGCCGAACAAGACGACCAGCGTTGCCAGTGATTTGATGAAAAGCATTACCATCGCCACCTTTGCTTATGTTGCTCGCCGGATGGGTCGCGGCATCCTACCTGTTGTGCCGCGGTCAGGCTTGCGGTCTAGTTCGGTAACGAGTACACAGCTTGCTTGGTCTATACTATAGTATAGTCACTGCCGGTGGTCAATCGCATCTGGGTACGGTGGGTGCATGTGAAGAATGTCGGAGTCGGGCAGGATGCCGCACCCACTGCTTTGCAGTGGGTACCCGACGGGAGTATATTGGGAAGCCCGAGCTACGCTTGCCCCAGCGCCCTCAGGAGATTATCGCCGAGGATGGCCTGCTGCTGGTCGGCAGGCAGGCCGAGGCTTTTGAGACCGGCGAGCGCCTCCGACTGCGACTGCCAGGGAAAATCCGAAGCCCAGAAGATACGCTCGAAGCCGTGGTTGGCAATAATTCGCTTGACCTGCTCGTCCGGGGCCTTGCCGAGGGTGTAGGAGAGGTCGAAGTAAATGTCCTTGCCGACCAGAGACTCCTCGACCTCGTTCCATAACATGTAGCTGCCGAGGTGGGCGATGCTGAGCCGCAGCCGAGGGTGGCGTTGGACGAGCGCTGCCAGGCGCTGCGGTGTGGGCTCGACGTAGGGCTGTTGAATGATCTCATGGCCTCCGTGCGTGATTACCAGGAGCTTGTCGCCGATCTGCTCCATCAGCCGTCGTGTGTCAGGGGCGTCGAGCGCAAAGCCCTGGAAGAAGGGCTGGAGCTTGATGCCACGGATGCGGGCGTCGAGCAGCCGCTCGATCTCGGCTTCGTTGTCATCATAGGCGGGATCCAGCGAGCCGAAGGGGATAAGCCGGTCGCGCGGCAAGCCGATAATCCAGCGGTTAATTGAGGGGACCTGTTCGGGCTTGGTCGCCACCGGGCAGACGACGCTCTTGTCCACGCCGGCTTCGTCCATGTGGCGCAGGAGATTGTCGGCCGTTGGCAGCACCACCGGTTCAGCCCTGTATGTTTCGCGGAGAGTTTCTACTGCGGGCTGCGCCACCTTGTCCGGGAATATGTGTGTATGGGCGTCAATTATCAGCATAAGAAAACCAGCTTCCTGTTTTCGAAAGTGTTTGGCGTGGGCTGCGCAGGTTTCCGGCCCGACAGGGCTTCTATCATGGGGCAGATGTACCCGGCGCGGCTGGAGGCCCCTCCCGCCTTCGCCAAAGCACCGGGCACAAGCCTTACGGCAAGGACAGCGTTTCTGCTGCCATCACCAGCCAACTTCCCGTACGGATAATTCCTACGCGCATCCCTAAATCAGCAACCACTACACACTTCGTGTGGTCTATACTATAATATAGGAGTTGCAGATGGTCAATCGCACTCGGTACGGTAGGGCATGTGAGGAATGTCGGAGTCGGGCAGGATGCCCGACCCACGGGAGTATATTGGGAAGCCGGAGCTACGCGGCGAAAGACTTGCCCCACCGACAATCTCTACACGCATATCGGTACGGTGGGATAAGAGGGTGTCGGGACTTGAAAGGCGGAAGCTAATTGTTTGAGCATGTCCCTGAAACGCTTTCACGCATGCTTGCGCCCGAAGCTGTCGTAGTGATACTCTCGGCATTGCCGATAAGCGAGGTGCGCGGAGGGATACCGTACGGGCTGTTGCAGGAGATTCCGCTGTGGAAGACGCTGGCACTTGCAATCCCGGCCAATGTGCTTGCGGTGGTGCCGGTGATTTTGGGTTTCAACTGGGCGTCCGAGAGGCTGATTGACAAGCCGCTGTTTGGTGGCATCGTCGCCCACCTGCTCAAGAAGGCCCGCAGCAAGCAAGAGATGGTAAACAAACACGGGGTCTGGGCCGTCACTCTATTTGTGGCCATTCCGCTGCCGATCACCGGCGCGTGGACGGGTGCGTTGGTGGCCGCGGTGTTCGGGATGAATTTCTGGCGCGCCCTGGGCTGCATGATAGTCGGGGTGATTATAGCCAGTACGATCGTGACCTTGCTTACCTGCGGCGGGATCGGGGCCTACAATTCTCTGACGCTGGCCTTTTTGCCGTGACCGGAGTTTCTGCGGGGGCAACGGCGACGGGCTGGGCTTCGACAAGCTCAGGGCCTGCAACAAGTGCCCTCACCCCCGGCCCCTCTCCCGCAGGGAGAGGGGAGAACGGCGAAGGCAACGGCGACAGGCTGGGCTTCGACAAGCTCCCTTCGACAAGCTCAGGGCGGACACGGCAGCCCCTACGGGAAAGCGTGTGCCACGCGAAGGACAGGGAGGGTGGCCGACTGAGGCTATGAGCAAATGATGACCTGGCTGCAATCTTTGTGGAACCTGCTCGTCAGCATCACGGTGCTGGATGTCATTGACATTATTCTGGTGGCAGTGATCGTGTATTACCTGCTGCTGCTGCTGCGCCGCAGTGGCGCAATATCGCTGATTAAGGGCGTCATCGTCATAGTTGTTATTTTTTCGATTACGACCTGGCTGCCGACCTTCAACTGGCTGCTGAGCAGAATATTGGTTCCCGGCATTATCGTTCTGGTGATTATCTTCCAGCCGGAGTTGCGCACGGCTCTGGAGCGCCTGGGACGCACCGGCTTCCTCGGCGGCGCATTTTCCCAGATGTCGTTGGCGCCGGACGACCAGCAGCTCATCATCAACGAGGTCATGGAGGCCGTAAGTGGCTTCTCGGCAAGTCACACCGGCGCATTGATCGTATTCGAGCGCGACACCGGGCTGATGGAAGTTACGCGCACCGGCAAGACTCTCGACTCGCGGGTCTCTGCGGAGCTACTGGGGGCCATATTCCACCCGAAGTCTCCGCTGCATGACGGGGCGGTAGTCATCAGGGGCAATACGCTGGTCGCGGCTGCCTGCGTGCTGCCGTATTCGGAGAGTCCCGGCCTTTCTGCCGCCGCCGGCATGAGGCATCGGGCAGCGCTCGGCGTTACCGAAAGCACGGACGCTGTCTGTGTCGTGGTCTCCGAGGAAACCGGGGCCATGTCGCTGGCGGTGGACGGGGCGCTGAACCGCCGGCTTGACCGCGCTGAACTCGCCGAGCGGCTGATGGATCTGTTTGAGGCTCCAGAGGAAAAGTCGAGGCTGCTTTTCTGGAAAAAGTAGGCCTGACTATTGTCCGCCCGCCCTTTACCTGGGGGACAGTCCCTAGAGGGACAGTCCGGCCGTCAGGTCGTTCGCAGGGGGCCAGTGCACAGAATACTATGTCTAGAATGATCCGCCACAATCTGACCCTGAAGATTCTGTCACTCATCGGTGCGATTGTGATATGGGGTGCGGTGCGCACGCAGACCAATCCCATAATCGAGCAGCGCACCAAATTTCGCGTCTTCACATCAGCACCCCCGTCCGGGATGCAGGTACTCAAGGTGGCGCCACCTGAGGTCTATGTGACCTTGCGCGGCCGTCGTTTGGCATTCCAGCAAAGCACGCTTGACTATGTAAGGCTCGTGGCTGATGTGTCTGAGACGAAAGTGGGCACCCAAAGCGTGCCGGTGAAAGTCCAGGCACTGCGCGGCGGTCTCGAGGTCGTGGGCATGGAGCGGCAGCGAGTACAGGTCGAGCTGGACACGGTAGCCACCGTCAAGCGGGCGGTGCAGGCCCAAACGCGGGGCCGACCCGCCGACGGCTTTGCTGCCAAGGGTTGGCAAGTCCAGCCCAATGAGGTCAGAGTCAGCGGTGCCGCTTCGAACGTGCACCGCGTCGCCAGCGTTGTCGCGTTCGTGGATATCTCCGGCAGCAGCGCCACCGTAAAACGGCAGGTTCAGGCCCAGGCAAGGGACGAAAACAACCTGCTGGTGGAGAATGTGGAAATCGAGCCGGAAAAAGTCACAGCGACCATACCGATTGAGCGCGTCAACACCAAGACCGTGCCGATCAGACCCAACATCGTCCGAGTTCCCGCCGGCTGGGTCCTGGTCGCGGTGCACCCTTCACCCACGACCGTGACGCTGGGCGGCTCCGGAGCGGCGCTGGCTGCGATCCAGGCAATTGACACAGCGCCTGTGAATATCAGCGACCAGCAGCAGGGCACCAGCGCCTATTCGGTGCCATTGCAGATTCCGGCCGGAGTATCAGTCATCGGAGCCGGCTCGGCACGAGTCACCGTCACCATACGCAGGGTGCGCAGACCGAGGGCCGCTAGCGGCTCAGGAGGTGGCGCGACGGCGCCTGAGACCAGCGCGGATACGGCTGGCGGCGATAGCGCAGCGGATAGTGCTGATGCCGATACTGCGCCTGCCGAACCGAGCCACAGCGGCATACAGGTCTCAGAAGACGACCAGCCTGCTACCGATACCGACACAGCGCCGGCCGACACCGACGCCGCCGATGCTGACAAACCTGCACCGCAACCCTCCGACACTACTCAGCCGACTGAGGATAGCGGGTGAGCAGGCACATCTAGTATCGTGTCCCTGAAATACCTTTATCCCTCAGAGGGCTTCGATGCCACGCGACAGAACGACCTCGGGCTCGACCTCGGGCTGGAAGCTGAGAATGCTGTGGCATTCTCACCTGACCTGCGCGAGGCGCAGGTCAGGCCGAGCTACGCGTTTGGTGAATAATGTGGGCTGAGCAGGGACATCTACCCTGTATTATTCATGAGCGAAATGGGACACCTGGCAAGACTGCACAGAGATGCCGCCTATGGGTACATAGAGCAGCTTCCGCGACGACCTCGGGCTGGAAGCTGAGAATGCTGTGGCATTCTCACCTGACCTGCGCGAGGCGCAGGTCAGGCCGAGCTACGCGTTTGGTGAATAATGTGGGCTGAGCAGGGACATCTAGAAGTGGTTTGATGCCCCCTTAGTGTTCAGGCCCTGGAACAGGTTATGAAACCAGTTATAGACCTTGGAAGTGCCCTTCAGCGCGTGAAGAACCACTTGGCGATCTGTTGTCCCACGCGGCGGTAATCGCCCCCGAAGCAGAACAGGGCCCTATCCGGCGAGGGCCTGAAGTGGCCGTCTTCATCCAGCAGTTCCTCGTCAACGTGCGCCGCTACGATCTCGCCGATCATCCAGTCGTGTGAGCCCAAACCAACGACCTCGACCAGCTTACACTCGAGGCTGACGGGACACTCAGCAATCAGTGGTGAGGTGATTACTGACGGGGCCTGTGGCGTAAGTCCTGCGGCGGCGAACTTGTCCATGTCCCGACCCGAGCGGGTGCCGCAGAAGTCCGTGGCCTCCACCTGTTGCGGGCCGGGGATGTTGATGCCGAAATCGCCGGCGGCCTCAATCAGCCCGTGTGAATAGCGCTGCGGATTGAGCGCGATCCCCACGGTCGGCGGGTTGGATGAGCACACCGATGAGGCGCCGATGGTGACGATATTCGGCTTGCCGTCGGCGGAAATGCAACTGACCATGACTGTTGCCCAGGGGTAGAAATACGAACACGACGGGGATTTCATCTGTATCTTTGCCATCTTATCACTCCTCAGCTACTGCACTTTTCGCCGCCCTTGCCGCGTGTTCCTGCGCGTGTGTGTAAGGATTGTCGGTAGGGCATCAAAGGCAGGCTGTTTGCAGGCGCGTGATCCGCGGGCGCACGCCGTGCGCCCCTACAACAGAGCCATCGCGGACGACAGGCATTCTTGCCTGCCGAGGCCTCTCCGAACAGCAACGGCATGGACAGGCAGGGATGCCTGTCCTCCATGTTTTTCAAGAGGCTCCTGTCCTACCGACAATCCTTGCACGGGCCCTGTCCCTGCCGCTACATTGACGCTGCGCTGTGGCGGGCATATAATTGTACGGTTTGGTTCGCACGTTCCGAGAGGTATCCTGATGCCAGTTTCAACCGACAGCGAAATCGCACCCCCGGAGGGGCAGGCCCAGCCAGCAGCCGGACCTGCCCATCAGTCTCCTGTCATATACGCCTGGCTAGCCACCGTACCCGTAATCTGGGGCTTCAACTTCATATGCCTCAAGATTCTCTACAGCGATGCGGTTGGCTTCACCGTGCCCGGCGTGCTTTCCGCCCGCTACCTGATAATGGTCCTCGCGCTTGGCCTGATCCTGTTGTTCTCGGAAAAGGATCGCAGCATTGCCCGCGAGGACTGGAAATACCTCATCACCTTCGCGATCATTACAGTCGGCATTTACCAGTTCGTCTTCGCCAAGGGCATCGAGCTGACTTCGGTGGCTGAGGCGAGTCTGCTGATAAGCACCGCGCCGATCTGGGTTTTCTTGATCTGCATCATCCTGCACATCGAAGAGTTCGACTCGACCCGCATGTTCGGCGTACTTGTCGGCTTCCTGGGTGTTGCACTGGTCATATTTGGCAGCGGCGAGTCGGCCACAGTGCCTGACACTCACATTGTCGGCGACCTGGTGATGCTAGCGGCGGCCATTTTGTGGGCCTCGTATGCGGTCTTTTCCCGGCCGCTTCTGAAGAAGTATTCGCCGATGAAGATCGTCGCGTACATTCACATTCTCGGATCAGTTATAATAATACCGATCGGCTTTCAGCAGATGTTGCAGGTGCCGCTGTTGACAATGGGCTTGGTGGGATGGGTGTGCATATTGCAGTACTCGCTTTTGGCGGGCGTATATGCCTTCTTGGTCTGGTACCGGGCGGTTCAGCGGGTCGGCGCCTCACAGACCATGCTCTTTCAGTATTTTGTGCCGCTGGTGGCAGTGGTGGCCGCCTATCTGATTCTCAGGGAAATGCCGACCTTGCTGCAGGTGGGCGGCATCGCGATTACGCTCGCAGGAGTGCACCTTGCTCGCCAGCGCAGCGCCGCCACCGCCGACAAAGCAATATAAAACCGCGTAGGTCAGGCATCCTGCCTGACGTATTTCTACGGATCGAGAAAAGCAGATGGATGAACAGATACGCAGCATACGCACTGACCCAATAGAGAGCGTGATCGAGGCCTTTGCTGATGGCGAGCTGGTGGTTCTGCTCGACCATCCCAGCCGCGAGGGCGAGGCCGATCTGATATTGGCCGCCGAGTTTGCCACCGGCGAGAAGCTCAACCTCATGGCCACGGTTGCCAGGGGACTGATTGCTCTGGCCATCACCGGCCAGCGCCTCGCCGAACTGGGAATACCGATGATAGAGCCGGTCAATTGCGCCGAGAACTGGCCACAGTTCGCCCAGCCGGCGGATTACACGATCGGCACCACCACGGGAGCTTCGGCATTTGACCTTGCCGCGACCGCCAGAGCTTTCACGGACCCGCAGGCGCGGCCTGAGCATTTTGCCCGTCCCGGGCATCTACTGCCTCTGCGCGAAGATGCCAGCGGGATAACGGGCCGTGCGGGCCACACCGAGGGCGCTGTTGGTCTGGCGCGTCTTGCAGGACTGTACCCGGCGGCGGTTATTTGCGAAATGATGGCCCCTGACGGCACGATGGCATCCGGCAAGGCCCTCAAGACAATCATCTCCGAGAACAACTTCCCAGCAACGACTGTCCAAGAAATTGCGGAAGCTAGTGCTCAGTTGATCTAGTTCGCCCTGTATTCTTGGCGTTGCATACCATGTGAATTAACGGCATTCCGCTGGTACTGTGATGGGCCTTGGGCCGGATAGGGAACCCGAATTTTGCTTTGGCAAAATCCA
>JALGTY010000126.1 GCA_029821145.1 Candidatus Zipacnadia bacterium | reverse complement strand
CAGTGGTATCTCGCGCACAGCACCGGGCTCTCAAGGCTCTGGACGTGGACTCCGCCCTTGGCAGTTCTATGGCACCCGTTGGACACTGAGCCGCAGGCTCCGGCCGGCTGGCCCCCGGCCGCCCACTACCGCGACATCGGCTGGCTCATCATGCGCTCCGGCTTCGCGGGCGGCGAATCGGACCTGCTCTTCGCCATGCGCTCCGGCTACCACGGCAGCCATTGCCAACTCGACCAGAACTCCTTCATGTTCAACGTAGGTGGTAACTGGCTCCTCACCGACCCCGGCTACGGCAGGCGACCGACCGAGCTTCACAGTACCTTGCTGGTTGATGGGCAAGGACAAGCGCCTGCCGGCGGCAGCATCGAGGCGTTCGGGATAGTCGGCGATGTCGTCTATGCAGCCGGCGATGCCTCAAAGTGCTACGACGGCCTCAGCCGCTTCACTCGCCACGTCATTATGGCCGACAGGTCGTATATCGTCATTGTTGATGAGCTGGCTCCGGCGGATGGCCCCGTGCAAGTCCAGTCCCAACTGGTGACCGGTGCACAAGAGCCCCGCATTGACAACGAAGGGGTCATCCACCTGGTGGCTGCGGAGACCAGCAACCAAATCTGTACCCTAAACATCGCTGCTCAGAATCAGATCAAGGCCGTCGGCGAGAATGACCGCAAAAAGCTCGTACACACATATACTGCTGACCGCCCCTGGCTGCATCCGATGGTTCTTACACCGGGTCGTGACACGCCGCGCATCGGGTTTATTATCGCCGCCTCGGGAGTTACCCACATTCGCATCAGGGCGCAAGACATCATAGATTACATTTTCCTCAACGTCACGGGCGAGATGCAGACCATAGGTTCCCGGTCGGAGCATGGAATGAATGACATCGAATCCGACGCCCGGCTGGTGTGGATCAGGATGAGGGAGGGCACGGTGGAGAAGATATCAGTGGTGTGGGGCAGCACTGTGAAGCTGGGCGACAGGATCCTGCTGAAAGCCGACCACAAGCAGGACTTTCATCAATAGCAGATGCAACACGGCTCCTCTATGTCCTTGCGTAGGTTGGGCTTCCCAAATACATTCCCGTGGGTCGGGCTTCCAGCCCGACTCCTTATGTCATTATCCGCAACTACTCACGCGCACGACTGCCTCTGAGCAGCAAGAAATGTTTGACTCGCCTACAGTGTGGGTATAAATCTACGTTGGTGTCCGCCGGCAGGAATAAGACCTCTGCCCGACTCCGTTGCCGTTGTCTTGACATCACGTCGCCGGCTCAGTCGAAGCGGAAACCTATTGGATTACCCAATAGAAAACTGCGCGTTCTACTTTGCAACTTTGCATGCTGGCAACTAAAGTACTTTTGCTACCCCCTAGCAACAAATGCCGTAGTACCAGGGCCTCGTGGCGTTGGCGGCGATTCACTCCCCTGGAGCAAATCCCGAAAAAAGGCCGATTTGCCCCCCTCAGTAAGCATTTGCTGAGGGGGGCAAAAGCGCCCTCGAATCGAGATTCTCTGGCGAGCCCGAAGCCTAGCTTCGCAGTTCGGCACCCAGTTTTTCCCGCAGATGAGACACGATGCCGGCGACCTGTTCATCCACCTGCTCGTCGGTCAGGGTGCCCTCCGGCGTGCGGAAGGTGAGGTTGAAGGCGAGCTGCTTCTTCCCCTCACCCAGCTTTTCGGCATCCTCAAAGACATCGAAGACTTGGACATCAGCAAGATGCTCGCCGCCTGCCTCGACGATCACTTCCCTCAGCGCCTCGGCGTTATTCTCTGGCGTATTGTCTATCACCACTGCGATGTCGCGCAGCGCCGCCGGATAGCGGGGCAGATGTTCGTACTCCGCGTACTGACAGGCCTGCTGCATGAGTGGCTCCAATTCCAGCTCGAAGAGATACGCCGGCTCCTCGAGGTCGTACTCCGCCTGCACGTCACGGCTCAGTTCGCCGATGACGCCGATTTGCTTGCCATCCAGGATTACGGCGGCGCACTGGCCGGAGTGGAGGCTCGAATGCGCGGATGCCTGGTAGCTCACTCCCTCGACCCCAAGCGCGGCAACAAGCTGCCCGACGATGCCCTTCATGACGTAGAAGTCCGGGCTCTGCCTGTCTTCGGCAAGGTTCCAGGTGCTTGACCAGTACGGGCCCATCATAAGGCCGGCGGCGTGGAGCCGCTCTTCGGGCAATTCGCCCTCGCCCCGACGATAGAAGACGTTGGCGATCTCGTACAGGCGCACCGACGAGACGCGCTGGCGCTGGTTGTGCTCCGCCGCCTCCAGCAGGCTCGGCAGCAGCGTCGTGCGCATGTGTGTCTCCTCTTCGCTGACGGGGCTGGCCAATGGCAGCATGTTGCGCTCGGGCGCGTCTTCAGGATACCTCATGCGGTCCAGGTCGCGGTCCGAGATCATGGAATACGATATCGTCTCATTGAGGCCTGCTGCACGCAGGGCTTGGCGCGCGCGGCGCTCCAGCTTCTGGTTACGTGTCAACTGCCCGCTCTGGGTCAGCTTGCCGGGCACGGTGCTGGGGATGTTCTCATAGCCATGGACGATAGCGACTTCCTCGACCAGGTCTATTTCGCGCTCGACATCCGGCCGGAAGCCGGGCACTGTGACGCGGAATGTGTCCGGTCCGTCCTCTTCCACCTCAAAGCCAAGCGCGGTGAGGTGCTCTTGCATCTGCTGGGCGGGAATCTCGGTGCCGAGGACCTTATTGCACTTCTCGACGCGCAGTGGCAGGTGCAGAGGGGTGAGATCAGCCGCGCACACGTCCACTGATTCATCGAGGATCGTGCCGCCGCAGGTTTCCAGCAGCAGTCCGGCCACGCGCGCCAGTGCTCTGAGCGTGCCCTGCGGGTCAACTATTCGCTCGAAGCGGTAGTTAGCCTCGGTGCTCAGGCCGATGCGCAGGGCGGTCTTGCGGATGGTGGTGGCGTCGAAGTGGGCGCTTTCCAGCAGCACCTTCGTCGTCTCCCATGTCATCTCAGTGTCCGCGCCGCCCATGATGCCGGCGATGGCCGTCGGCCCTGCCGGATCAGTGATCAGCAAGTCCTGCTCGCCGAGAGTGCGCCACTGTTGATCGAGGGTGAGGATCTGCTCGCCCTCGGTGGCGGAGCGGACGATTATGTGGCCATCCTTGAGCAAGTTGTAGTCGAAGCCGTGCAACGGCTGGCCCAGCTCCAGCATGACGTAGTTGGTACAGTCCACCAGGTTAGCGATGGGCCTCATTCCCGCCGCCTCCAGCCGGTAGGCCAGCCAGTCGGGGCTTTCGGCGACCGTAAGCTCGTCCATCACCAGGCCCGAATAGCGCGGGCAGGCCCTGGGATTACCCAGCTCGATGCGCATCTGGTCATTGGCCGCCTCGGTCTGGCCGCTGACCGGCTCGCCCAGCAGCCCCATGTCAATTTCCGGCATTTCCCATTCAGCGCCCAGCAGTGCAGCGGCATGACGCGCCGTGCCGATCATGGATAACAGGTCGCCACGGTTCGAGGTGACGGAAGTGACCAGCACCGTGTCGGCGAACTCGCCGTCTTCGGAGCGAAAATCTACTATTTCTTCGACCTCAAGCCCGCCCATAGTCAGGACCTGGGCAAGCTCCTGTGGCTCCAGGTCGGCTTTCAGATACTCCATCAACCAGCTATATGGTACTCGCATTGTGGCCCTCCTGTACCGACGCCGCGCGTCCGCACACGATTTGGTTCAGAACTGCTCCAGAAAGCGCATGTCTCCGCTGTAGAAGAGACGGATGTCATCAATGCCGTGGCGCAGCATCGCGAAACGCTCGACGCCGACGCCGAAGGCATACCCGGCGTACTTCTCGGTATCATAGCCGACGCCGGCGAGCACGTTGGGGTCCACCTGGCCGCTGCCGCCGACTTCCAGGTAGCCGCTGTCAGAACAGATACGGCACCCCTCGCCCCCGCACAGAGTGCAGGTCAGCGCGATTTCGGCACTGGGCTCGGTGAAGGGGAAAAAGTCGGGCCGGAAGCGCACGTGGCAGCGTTCTCCGTACATGCTGTGGGCAAAGATTTCGAGCGTGCCCTTCAGGTCGGCAAAGGTGACGTCCTCGTCCACCAGCAGGCCCTCGAGCTGGTAGAAGGTGTGGCAGTGGGTAGCGTCCACAGTGTCGCGGCGGTAGCAGCGGCCCGGGGCGATGATCCTCACCGGCGGCTCCTGCTTTGCCATTGTGCGGATTTGCACCGTGGAGGTCTGGCTGCGCAGCAACACATCATCGCTGACGTAGAAGGTGTCCTGCTCGTCCATGGCGGGATGGTACTCCGGGTAGTTCAGGGCCTCGAAGCTGTGGTAGTAGTCTTCGACCTCCGGCCCTTCGGCGACCACGAAGCCCAGGCCCAGGAAGATCTCGATCATCTCGTCCAGGGTAGCCAGCAGGGGGTGCTGGTGGCCGATTTCTGGTGCGCGGCCGGGCAGCGTAACATCAATCGCCTCGGCCTGCAGCTTCTGCTGCTCAGCCTGGTCGGAGAGCGCGCTCTTGCGGCCCTCAAATAGCTTCTGAAGGCTGCCATTGGCCTTGTTCAGCGCCTGGCCGGCGAGTGGGCGGTCCTCCTCCGGCAGGTCGCCGATCTGCTTGTACTGCTGCCGCAGGATGCCGTTTCTGCCCAGGTATTTGACCCGCAGCTCTTCGAGCGTGTCGAGGTCCTGGGCGGCAAGGATGCCCTCTTCTGCCTCCTGCTGAACTTGGCTCATCAGGTCCTGGAATTCCATATTCGTGCCTCCTGACAGCGGGGCTGATCGGGCGCAATGAATTGCGCCCCTACGGATGGCAATGTGATACTTTTGGGCCGTGTGTATTCGTAGGGGCGTGATTTATCACGCCCTCAACACGGCCGGCCATCGGGCGCAATGAATCGGGCCCCTACTGCGCTCAGGTCGCTCTTGTCAGCATTTGCCCACAAACAGAAAACCCCCGTCTCGTCGTAGGGACGAAAACCGGAGGTCTCCGCAAACCACCCTAACAGGCGGGGTCCCGGGTAACGGTGGGACAAGCCGTCGGCGCCTACACACTGGTACCACCTCTGGGTGGCATTCGCTTCAGCACGCGGTTCGGGAGTGAACTTCGGCACCGGCGGCAAGTAAAGGAACTTTCAGCCCACGGTTCCTTCTCTCTGTAACCCGCACACTTTGCGAGAGCCGATCTCAGCCCTCTGGCGCCTACTTTTCTCCGTCAGTACCTTTGTCTATATATCTCGTATAAGAGAATGCCGGCGGCAACTCCGGCATTCAAGCTCTCCATTTTGTCCGACATTGGTATCTTAACTTGCAGGTCTGTTAATGTCAATAGGTGCTCTGGCAGGCCGTGGGCCTCGGAGCCGATGATAACGGCCACGCGGTCGGGATAGCCGGCCTCGTGGCACGAGGTCTCGGCACAAAGCGCGGTAGCCACCGTGTGTATGTCGTCCCCGTCAGCCCATGTCATCGCCTCATCCCAGGTGGCTTGTGCGGCAGGGAGGGCGAAGATGGCGCCGCTGGAGGCGCGGATTGCCTTGGGATTGTAGATGTCGGCGCAGTTACCCAGCAGTACGATGCCCGCGACATCGAAGGCTGCGGCGGTGCGCAAGATGGTGCCGAGGTTGCCCGGTTCGCGGATCTCATGAAGCCATAGATACACCGCCGGGCCGGGCTTCGAAAGGCCTGGTAGGCTCCGATATTGCGCGGGCGCAGTGGCGGCGAGGCCCTGGGGGTGCTGGGTGTCGCTCATGCTGGAAAAGGCGCGGGCGGATAGCTCCAGGACGGTAATGTCGCGCTCGCGGACCTGGTGCAGGAGCTCCTGGCCGCGCTGGTCTGTGAGGAGTTCGGGGCACATATAGACGGTCTGGAGGTCTGCGCCGTTTTGCAGGGCAGAATCAATGAGCCGGACTCCTTCCAGAGGGCAGAGCCCGGCCTCTTGTCGTCCCTTTCTGGAAAGCAGCGACCGGTATAGCTTGACCTGCTGATTCTGCGGGCTGTCAATTATCGGCATGGGTCAGAACGCTCTCCGGTCGCAAGGGTTGCTGCATTGCCTGTGAGCGGGGAGCTAGCCGGGCAGCAGATCGGCCTGTACCAGCACCATCTTGAAAGCTTCCGGGTCGGAGAGGGCGATTTCGGCCAGCATCTTGCGGTTGAGTTGGATATTGGCCTTCTTCAGAGCGCTTATGAGGCGGCTGTAGGTGATCCCGTGCAAGCGGGCGCCGGCATTGATGCGGGCGATCCACAAGCGGCGGAATTCGCGCTTGCGCAGCCTGCGATGGCGGTAGGCGTAGTTGCCCGCCCTCATCACGGCCTCTTTGGCGGTCTTGAACAACCGATGCCTGCCACCCACGTAACCCTTGGCGAGCTTAAGTACCCTCTTATGGCGGCGCCTTCTCAGTGGCCCGCGTCTTACTCTCGGCATAACGATCTTTCCTCTCTGAAAATTGGGGACAGTCACCTATTTCCCCAGTCTCCATTTCTATTCCTGTACGGCGGGAATTGGCGGAAATAGGTGACTGTCCCCAATTTTGGTGGCTCTAGTGGTCGTACGGCAGCAGTTCACGGACAGTCTTGCGCTGCTTGCCGGTGACCTCAGATGGCATACCCATGCGGCGCTTGCGCTTGCGGGATTTCTTGCTCAACAGGTGGTTCAACCGCGTGCTCTTGTGCAGTACGCGGCCACTACCCGTAGTCTTGAACCGCTTCTTAGCGGCTTTCTTGGTCTTGGATTTTGGCACGACTAGCTCCTATCTGATGCGTCTTGTTGCTGGTCTTTCTTGCTGGAGTCCTTCGAAGCGGTAGTGGACTTGGGTGTCATGAGCATCAGCATCCGCCGGCCCTCCATGCGGGGAGGGACTTCGATTTCTCCGTGCTCCTCGCACCCTTCGGCCATATTGAGCAACTGGTCGCGGCCGATATCCTTGTGACGCAACTCAGGGCCGCGGAAAATCACGGTGAAGTTGACTTTGTTGCCCTGTTTGAGGAACTTGATAGCGTTGCGGGTCTTGAACTGGATGTCGTGCGTGCTGGTGTTGGGACGGAGCCTGATGTTCTTGGTCTCGGTCTGCTTGGCTTTCTTATGAGACTCTTTGGCCTTTTTCTTCTGCTCGTAGCGGAACCGGCCCCAGTCCAGAAGGCGGCACACAGGTGGATCACCATCAGGAGCGACCTCGATAAGGTCAAGTCCCGCCTCCTCAGCCACCGCCCGAGCCGCCGCGATATCCATGATCCCAAGTTGCTCACCATCGCCATCAACGACGCGAACCTTGGGAGCGCGGATACGATCGTTCACACGATAGCCTCTCTTTTGCGCTATTTCATATCACCTCAAGATTCTACCAGATACCACTACACCGCCGCCTCTGTAGTCACGCAGAGCGACGAAACACGGTGAAGCTTAGCCTAAAAGCGCTACAGTGTCAAGAACAGCAGTGGCTGGAAACTTCGCAGCCGGCGCGGCAAGTACTTGTCATGCCAACCGGGCCGCAGCGTGTCTGACATCGCGCAGCAATAGCCCCACGGTCGCGTTCGAGGAGGCCAAGCACGCAAGCACCTGGTCGGCACCGGCGCGCACCACGATCAGATAGCCCGCGTCGCCGCGAGCATACAGCTCATCGAGCCGGCCATTGCCGAACTCCTCACTGCTGCGCGAGGCGCGTGCCAGCAAGTCAGCAGCCAGGGCGGCCAGGCTCTCCTCGTCTGTCTCAGGGCCGGTGTCGGCCTCAACGGGAAAGCCGTCTGCGGTCACCAGCGCCGCGCCGGTGATGTCTGGATTGCTTACCCGCAACTGCGCGAGCACGCCACCTCCGGAAGATTCGGGGCTCTGAGCTTCATGTCCTGGATCACTCGTTACCAATGGGTTTTCCTCCTTAGTATGCAACGTATGCTACAGTCTATCGTGACTACTCACCTTGTGGCTCTAGACTGTGTCAAGCCAACTGAAGACAGTACGATAGGCGTCTCGCCTGTCGGTGTTGCCGTTGTTGTTCTCCCCTCTCCCACAGGGAGAGGGGCCGGGGGTGAGGGCAAGGTGAGTAGTTACAATCTATCAAAGTCGCCGGCGCTCTGGGCGGTCAATTCTTCAGCGGCAGTTTGACCGTGGCCCCGTCCTGCTCCATGGACATATCCATTGCCAGGCAAGCGTCGTGAGTGTTCACGGCGTCCTCGATGTTGACATCGGATTCGACATCGTTGAGCACACAGTCCACGATGTGGTCAATTTCGCCCTCGAAAGGATGGTGCTCGACATCGCCACTATCGGGCAGAATCGCCGGAGTTACGGTCCAGTCGCTGGCCTCAGGTTGAAGCGTTCGTGACCACAGCTTGTTGTCGCGGATTGTGCCCTGGTCGCCGAGGATGTCAATGTTGAACTGGTACGGGGAGATCAGGTCAATGGAGCTGGAGATCTTGCCGATAGCGCCGTTGGAGTACTTGACGATGCCGACCGCCGTCCCCGGATACTCGTAGCGCTCATCCCAGCCACCGCCGAACGCAGCGACCTCCACGATGTCGAGGCCCGTCAGCCAGCGCGCGGCATCCACGGCATGACAGCCGCCGAACAGGAAGCTGGAGCCGCCCTGCTTCTTCGTGATGCACCACTCCCAGCCCGGATACCAGTCATCCACACCGTGCCAGTAGTCGGTCTCGACGTAGAAGATGTTGCCGATGGCATCGGCCTCGATGAGCTTCTTGGCGTTGATAAGCGAGGGGCACCAGTGCAGCACGAAGCTGACGACTGTCTTCACGCCGGCCTCTCTGACCGCGTCGCGCAGAGCATAAATGCCATCCACGTCCAGGGCCATCGGCTTCTCCATGATGAAGTGCTTGCCGGCCTGCGCTGCGGCAACGCCCTCCTCAACATGCAGATTACTGGGAGTGCAGATCGAGAGAAGCTGCACTCGCTCGTCTTCGAGAAATTTTTCATAGTCGGTGTA
>JALGTY010000587.1 GCA_029821145.1 Candidatus Zipacnadia bacterium | reverse complement strand
TGGACTGGTCGGACTTGTCAAATCCGCAGCCCGCCCAGGCAAAGATATCGCCGTCGCCGGTGGCGTCAACCACCACCTCGGCCAGCGCGGCGGCAGTGCCTGCCTTGGTCTCAAGAACGGCCCCGCGTACACGCTCCCCCTCGACTACGGCATCAGACAGCCAGGCGTGGTGGAGGATATAAACGCCGGCGTCGAGACACAGCTTCAGGCTCAGGTACTTGAGCGCCTCGGGGTCGAAATAGCACGAATCGACGCGACCGCGCATCAGTGCCTCGCCGGTTTCGATCATCGCATCGCGCATCTGCAGGCCGATGCCTGCGACGATGGGGCGGCCTTGGTCGGTCAGCGACGGCAGGGCGATGACAAGGCCGCCAGTGGCCAGGCCGCCCAAGTGGTTGTAGCGCTCGATGATGGTGACTTTGGCGCCCAGCCGGCCCGCAGCTATGGCGGCAGCAGTGCCGGCCGGTCCGCCGCCGCACACAAGCACATCAGTTTCAAACATTACCGGTATTTCACGGGCCTCAGCGCGAAGCGTGTTGCCGCTGCGGCCTGATGTGAGGCGCATGTGTGGTCACCAAAACCTTTTCACAGAATCATTCTGGACGGGCGGATGGAAATTTCGCTGAGGCGTAGGGCTGTACCTGCACAGCGGCGGTGGAGGGTCACTCAATGATGTGGACAAGTTCGCCCTTGTGGCCCCACAGGAAGCCCTCGGTGGCGCGGACCTCAACGAGTTTGCCGGCCAGGCCGTCTGAACCCGGGAAGATGATGATCTTGTTCTGGCGGCTGCGGCCACGCATACAGCCTGCGGACTTGGGGTCTGGCCCCTCGACGAGCACCTCGAATACCTTGCCGACGGTGGCGCGGTTGATGTCACGGCCGATCTCGTTTTGCAGGCCGACCAGCTCCAGCAGTCGGCGCTGCTTTTCGTCCTCAGGCACCTTGTCTGGCATTTCAGCGGCCCTGGTGCCCGGGCGGTCGTTGTACTTGAACATGAACGCCTGGTCGAAGCGGATTTGCGCGACGGCTTTGAGGGTGTTCTGAAACTGCGCCTCGGTCTCGCCCGGGAAGCCGACCATGAGATCGGTGCTAATCGCAATGGCAGGCATGAATTCGCGCGCTCTGGCGATGATCCGGGCAAAGCGCTCGTAGGTATAGCCACGGCCCATGCGTGCGAGGACCTCGTCGTCACCGGCCTGGATAGGCAGGTGCAGGTGCTCGCAGATGGTGGGAACTGTGGCCATGATCTCCAGGACCCGGTCAGAGAGGTCCTTGGGATGCGAAGTGGTGAACCGCAGGCGCTCAAGACCGTATATGGTGCCGATTTCGAGCAGTAATTCGGCAAATTCCATCGGCGGCCGCAGGTCGTGTCCGTAGCTGTTGACGTTCTGGCCCAGCAAGGTGATCTCTTTGTAGCCATCAGCCAGGACACCGCAACACTCGGCGGTGACCTCCGGAGGGATACGGCTCACCTGGAAGCGCCTCAGGGATAAGTTCGGTGCTGTCGGTGAATACGGCGGCTTGCCTGGCAGGGGCCTCCAGACGCTGCAGAACTGCGTCGCGGAAGTAGCCGAGGCTGCGCGGCCCCATGACAATGTCGGCATAGGGAACCCGTCGGCACACCTCTTCAGTAGCCACTTGACTCGTGCAACCGCAAACCGCAATAATCCGTTCAGGGGCCTGCGCCTTGAGTTGACGCCACTCTCCCAGACGGGAGAATGCTTTCTCCTCCGGCTTTGCGCGCACTGAGCAGGTGTTGATGACCAGTATGTGGGCCTCCTCCGCGCTGTCGGCAGAATAGAAGCCGAGACCGTCGAGGATACCGGCGATGGTCTCGGAGTCGCGCTCGTTCATCTGGCAGCCGAGCGTCACGATATAGTAGGTCTGCGGGTTCATTGAGGCGATTATAGCATCTGCAAGACGAGGCCTCAACCACAGACGCTGTTCATCCGTAGGAGGTAGGATGCGCAATGAAGGCGAAGTAGCTACAGATTGACACGCCAAGGTGTCAGTGGGCTCAGTCGGCACCGGGCGATCAAGCACGTGCAGGAGCCGCCCGGTAGATTGTGCGGCGTCCGGATAATCAACATAAAGAGGCGGAATTAACATGGCCAAAGTATATGCCGACGGTACGCTGAAGTACGGCGTAATCGGAGCCGGGACCCACGGCGAGAATCACATCAAATGCGTTTCGGCGGCGAACAATGCCAAGCTGATCGCGATAGCGGACCTGAATGTGCCACGGGCCCGGACGATGGCGGCCAAGTACGCCGCCCGTGACGTGCTCGAGGATTACCACGACCTGCTGGCCCTCGACGAGATCGAGGCGGTGTCAGTAGTGCTGCCCGACCACCTGCACCGGCAGGCCTGCGAGGACGCATTTGCGGCCGGCAAGCACGTACTGGTCGAAAAGCCGATGGCCACGTGTGTCGAAGACGCCGAGGC
>JALGTY010000125.1 GCA_029821145.1 Candidatus Zipacnadia bacterium | reverse complement strand
TAACTGAGCTTCCGGTGCACGGATCATGAATAATATGTCAAAAAGTGGCTTCACGCTCATAGAGTTGCTGGTTGTCATTGCGATTATCGCTATCCTGGCCGCGATTCTTTTCCCAGTATTCTCGCGAGCCCGGGAGGCGGCTCGCAAGACGAGTTGCGCATCGAATCTGCGCCAGCTTGGTCTCGCCAGCCACATGTACGCACAGGACCACGACGAGTTGCTGCCCTGCGACTATTATGCCTGCAACAGCAGCACCACTCATGCTCGGCTGGTGGGGCAGATTCTGCCGTACATCAACAATACGCAAATCATGTACTGCCCCTCGGCCTGCAGGATACAAACGTGGGTGCCGGAGATCGTGGGTACAGAGGCCAATATCGCGGCCGGCAACATCGGGTATTATTGCTTCAGCTATGACCAGGCGCCCAGCACCGTAGCCCCGGCGAGCCCCAGTTACAGCACCTGGATTAGCTGGGCCTTCTTGATCAAGCGGATTGGTGATACGCCGCGGATCATGAGCGAGCAGTGGGACAGCGACTGCTGGCTGTGGTCGGACCCCTGGTGCAAGCTGACCCGCATAGATCACGGCGTTACGTTACATGGCTCTCACACATGCTCTATCAACATCTGCTATCTGGACGGCCACGTGAAGTTTCAGAGCGCCCCGGCGAAGCTGGTATTCAAGTAGCTGGGTAACAGGCTTGCCTGCCTTGTTGCCGGTCGCAGCAGTCTGACTTGCAGTTTCCTTGTTAGCTTGTGCTCTATGGCTTTATGATGCGGCAGGCCGGCAGTTCAGTGCTCCAGCAGTTCGGCGAACTCCAGAGCGTTTTGGACGGCCTGGCCCTGGTAGTGGTTGTTGAATAGCACGTATGTGGTCTCGGCTGCCTCATCTAACTCTCTGACCTTTGGCAGCCACTCCTGCAACTCGTCCCCGGAATAGAGGTAGTTGTACCGCTCCCAGGCCTCATCGTGCTGCCACCACTTCTCGTAATTGCGCCCGTGAAACCGCACATAGGCCAGGTCAGATGTGGCCACTGCAATAGGCGGGATGAGGCTGTCAAACTGCGGCTGGTCAACACAGCAAAAACCGAGGCTATGCTCGCGCAAGAAGTCGAAGGTCCGCTCGTCCTCGACCCAGCCACGGTGGCGGAACTCCACCACCAATGGCAACTCCGGCCACTGCTCGCGGATGAACGCCAGGTGATTCACATTGTCCTTGTCCAGCTTGAATGAGTTGGGGAACTGTAGCAGCACGCAGCCGAACTTGTCGGCATCAATCAGTGGCGCCAGGGCGTCAACGTACTGGCGATAAATATCCGGCTCCTGTGAGCGCTCCAATGTCATCTCTCTGGTGGCCTTTAGCGTGAAGACGAAGTTGTCGCCGGTCTTACGCGCCATCGCGCCGAGAGTTTCTGCCGAGGGCGGGTGGTAGTAGGTGTAGTTGACCTCGACGGTGTCAAATTTCTGCGCATAGATGCTCAGAAAATCGCGCTTGTTGGTGCCCTCTGGATAGACGGGCCCGACCCAATCATCGTAGGAGTATCCGGACGTCCCGATGCGTATCATCCATGCCACCTCGCAATTGTTCCCAAAGACGCGTGGCGCGGCCTGAGGCTTGCGCTTCTTGCAAGACTCAGGTGAGGACGCGCTAGCGTCCTCAGCTTCCAGCCCGCGAATGCCGTTAGTCTATCCCCTACCCAATGCCGAGGATGTAATGCGAACCAAGCCAAGTAAGGACTAGTTCTCCAGCACTCGCCCCGCACCGGCTCCCGTGTGCTCACCATTTTCGACGGTCAATTCGCCGTTGACGATTACGTACATTATCCCCTCGGGATACTGATGGGGATCCTCAAACGTAGCCTTATCTATGATCGTATCGGGGTTGAAGACCACAACATCGGCCTTGTAGTCGGGCTTCAGCAGGCCGCGGTCATTCAGGTTAAGCCGCGATGCTGCCCGCGCCGTGCACTTGTTAATGGCGGTCGCCATGTCCATGAGGCCCTTGTCGCGGACGTAGTGGCCCAGGAAGCGCGGGAAGGTGCCGTATGAGCGGGGATGCGGCAGGCCGCGCGAAAGCTCCCCGTAGGGCGCGTACGAAAAGCCGTCAGAGCCGATCATGCCGAGTGGGTGTTTGAGGCGCTTTTCCACATCTGCATCATCCATCGAGTACAGCGCCACATTGATGTGAGCATTCTCTTCGATAAGGAAGTCAAACACCGCGTCAATAATGTCCTGGCCGCGTTCCCGGACGATCTCATCGAGGAATTTGCCGATGGCCGGTTGATTTTGCTCGGTTTCGACATCCACGACCATGATGCGATCCAGTTCGAACTCCAGCGGGTGGTGGTCGGTCTTGCCGGCTTCCCAGTCGGCCATCTGCTGGCGGTACTGGTCGCGTATCTCTGGATCGGCGAGACGCTGCAGAAGCATTTGATTGCCGCCCGAGTACATCCAGGAGGGGAACGACCCGGAAAGGTGGCGGCTCGCGACGGTGTAAGGATAGACATCGAAAGCGATGTCCAGACCCTCTGCCTTGGCCTGCTCGACGGTGCGGATTGCTTCGTCGGCCAGGTGCCAGTTGCGGGAACCTGCGCATTTGAAATGGTCAATCTGCAGTCGCAGCAGTAGGCCCTCTTGCTTGAGGATCCGGGCAATACTGATCATTTCTGCGAGTGAGTCCAGTAGAGCAGGGCCCTCATTGCGGATATGCACGCTCACGTGCTTGTTATTCTGGGCCGCTACCCGGCACAGCGCCTCGATTTCATCCGTCTCCGCCGCCGAGCCCAGAGCATAAGCCAGGCCGAACGCCAGGCCGACCGCACCCTCGTCGAAGCTTTGCTGCAGCACCTGGCACATCTGTTGTATCTGCTCTGGCGTAGCAGGATCGGCTTCAAAGCCTATGACATCGGCGCGGATGGGGCTATGCGCGACCATTGGCGCGACATTGACGCTCGGCCCGGCATCTTGCAGGCAAGCCAGATACTCCGCCGTTGACTGCCAGGTCCACTCCACCGGTGCGGTGATGATGAATGTGGAGGTCTCCTGCAGGCTCTTCTTGTTCTCCTCGCGAGCCGGAAACACCCCCAGCCCGCATTGGCCGGTACACTCCGTCGTCACGCCCTGACGGATCTTGCTTTCTGCCTTATAGTTGTAAAGCAGCGTCAGGTCGGAATGGCTGTGAATGTCAATGAAACCGGGGGACACAACCAGGCCCGCACAGTCCAGCACCTGCGCCGCCTGCGCGCCGGACATATCGCCGATTGCGGCGATGGTGTCGCCTGAGATGGCTAAATCGGTGACATTAGGTTTGGCACCGCTGCCGTCGTAAACGGTCCCGCTCTGTAGGATCAAATCGAATTCCAATTTCGCACCTTCCTCAATCGTCGCCGCGTGGTTCAGGCTTTCTAGCCTGAGAGTTTTTTTGTATCCCGTGAGTCGGGCTTCCGGTTCGACAAGCTCACCGCCCTGAGCGAAGTCGAAGGGCAGCCCGACTCGCCGTTGCCGTTGCCGTAGCCGTTGCCCCCTCGCCCGGAGCGAGAGGGGGCAAGGGGGTGAGGGCGCTACCGCTACATATTATCGAGCAGGTGCCAGAATGCCTTGGCCTGTCTCGTGAAATTGTCCGGGCTGCGGATGTCGCCGAGGGCGATGGTGAAATAACCGCTGAAAGACCGGCACCGCAGAATTGACATGAGCTCCTTGACCTCGCCCTGCCCCTGGCCGACGAAGGTGCATTTTGGCCATGGCGGCTCGCATCCATCGCTTATCATCAATTGCGCCATGCGCCGCTTGGCCTTCGCTTGCCGGAAGGTGTACAGGAACGGCTTTTCGCCAACCTGAACAAAGTGCGCAGGATTGAAGCTGAAGAACAACGTTTGCGGCGACGAGGCAACGTGGGCCAGCGCCCTGTCGCAGCTTTCGCCATCTTCGAAAAATGACCCTGGCACGTTCTCGATCAGTAGCCTGGTGTCGGTTTCGGCTGCCCGGGCGACAATGGCCTTCAGCAGGTCCAGAACCTGACGATGCTGGCCTTCCAGGTCGCCGCGCTCCCACGGCTCGTAGGAGGGCAGCTTGATATAGTCAGGCGAGAAATAGGCTGCGTCTGTCAACACACGCTCGAACTCATCCAGGGCGTCTTGCACTGAGCTTTCAGACGCTGCGGGCAGGTCAGCATAGTAAACAGACACGACGATGGCGGCCTGGGCGAGAGCACAAGCCAACTCGTCGGCGAGTCTGTCATCTTCGGCGATGAGCCGTGCCCATTGCGGGCCGATCTCGACATGCTCGATGCCCTCAGCGGCGATTAGCCACAACGCCTGGTCCGCGTGCTCGGGCGCAAGGCCCACATCGTCTATCACCGCACTCAGTGTGAAATCCTCGCGGCTGAGCCGGTCGCGCTTGATGGCGGCACGCTGGACAACACAATCGCGGCAGTGCGGGTTGTCGCACAGTACCGCCGCCGGGTCGCGCCGCAGTGCAGCGAGAGTCAGCTCCAGCATCGGCTTGGCCGGTGTGAGCCTACAGACCGCGCTGCCGATCTTGCCGATGCTCATGATGCCCGCGCTCTCAAACAGCGCGTCGAGGCCGATGAAGTCGCGGTGCGGGCCGGGGTACTTCCCCAGGATTTTGGTCTGCAAGTTGCCATCGGCGTCTATGTACTCGCGGGAGATGATGTTCAAGTAGGGCGCGTCCACAGCCTCCTCGGCGCAGTGGAGCAGCGTATTGCGATCCTGGTCACAGCCCAGGAAAAGGATGTAGGCGTCATCGCGTTGAGCCAGCCGGCCCCAGGGCGATTCCGGCCCCAGAGCAGTAGGCTGGTCAATGTGCCCTGCGATGAGTTCTGCGACCAGCGGCCCAATGCCGGCTACGGAGTGTGTCGGGTGCAGGCTTCTTGTCACACCGGGATAGTTGCGGAACGCCTCGGTGATGAGGCCAACGTGGGAGGGCGACGATTCGATGCGGAACGGCGAATCGAAGGACATCGCAGGCATCATCAGCGTGCCTTGCGGGCCAATTGCCTCCAGGAGCGCCTCGATTACGGTCTCGGCACCGCCCTCGACCTGGCCAAACGCCGACAGAGCCGAGTGCACCATAACCGCGCAGCCCTCAGGCAAGCCGAGCTCCTTCAACCCCTTTACGATATCCTTTTTGGTCAACGCCATCTATCCTGCTCCTTTGCGTCTGACCGGCGGCAATAGGTCGCATGGTTCTAGACCAGCGGCTCCACCTGTATCGTCTCACCGGTCGTGGCCGCCTCGTAAGCCAGCAGGCAGGCCTGGGCGCTCTTGGCGCCCTCCAGCGCCGGTACCAGCGGCTCTCTGTCATTGATTATGCAGTCGGCAAGGTGCGCGACCTGCGGGGAATACGGATGGCCCTTGTAATCATAGGGCATCTCGAGGAATTCCTCCATCCCGTCGAGGGCGATTTCATTGCGGCGGATGGTGCCTTTAGTGCCGTAGATGCTCATGTTGCAAACCGGCGGCCTGGCGCCGATGCAGCCGTACAGGGCCGTGACCTTTGCAATCGCGCCGCTTTCGAAGCTGAACAGCGCCACCTGTGTAGTAGGCGTCTGCATCTCCTTGTACGCGATATGGTTTTGCTCCGCCTTGACCGACACCACGTCACCGGCGTACCAGCGGAGCAGATCGAGCTGGTGAACGCCGCCGCCGACGATCGGTATCTCCTGATCCACCTTCCACTGCTCCATATATTGCTGGCCGCGCAGATCGTGGATGTAATCGGCCTCCATGTAGAAGATTTCGCCAACATGCCCGTCACTGACAAGCTTCTCAACCATCGCAAAATGTGGGTTGAAGCGCAGCACCTGCCCGACCATCGTCTTGCGACCCGGGGCAGCACCTGCCGCCTGCGCCATCAGCTTCAGGTCCTCTATGCTGTTGGCCATTGGCTTCTCGACGAAAACATGCTTGCCGGCCTCCAGGGCTTTGATGAACGGCTCGGCGTGCAGATGGTCGGGAGTATGCACCGAGATGGCATCTATGTCGTCGCGCTCCAGAATGCGATAATCGCTATAGCCGTCGGCACTGGGGAACTGCTCCGTGGCCGCGACCAGCCGCTGCTCATCGCAGTCACAAACGGCCACCAATTCTGCGCTGTCGCTCTTGTCATAGTCGCGGCACCATCCTGTACCGTTGTGGCCCAGCCCGATGACACCGACTCTAACCTTCTTCATAGAACACCCCATAGCGAATATGCTGTCGCGTCTCTAGACGCAAATTCTCTGGCAATGGCGGCGAATCCTCCCTGATTGCAGCCCAATAGGAGGGAGCAGGTACTATAGCAGGGAAGTATTCATGTGCAGTGGCAGATTTCGGTACTGATTTGAAAAGTCACGCGGGTTCGGCGTCGTGATCGGCGCTGATGTGCAGGAGGCGATAGCATGCGCATGTTGATTGGCGGCAGTTGGGTGGACAAAGACGAGAAGATAGAAGTGCGGCGGCCGTATGATAATGGGCTGGTAGATACGGTGCCGGCTGCAAATTCAGAAGATGTCCGGGCGGCGATAGATGCTGCTGAAGCAGGCTTTGAGGCGATGAAGACTCTGCACCCCTACGAGCGGGCCGAGATGCTGGCCAAGGCCGCCAGGTTACTGAATGAGGCCCGTGAGGAAATCGCGCACCTGCTGGCAAACGAGGTCGGCAAGACGATCACCGAGGCGCGGATCGAGGCCTCTCGTCCACCGGCAATATTGGAGCTTTGCGCCGAGGCGACGCGCGATCTGGGCGGCGAAGTGATACCCTACGGCGCTGCTCAGGGCACCGAGAACCGCCGAGGCTACTGGATGCGCGTCCCGGCCGGCCTGGTCAGTGCCATCTCTCCCTTCAATTTCCCGGCCGCGCTCAGCGCTCACAAGGTCGGCCCGGCACTGGCGGCGGGCGATGCGGTGGTGCTTAAGCCGGCCAGCCAGACGCCCTTGGCTGTGCTGCGCATGGCCGAGGCGATAGTGGAAGCCGGCTTTCCCCAGGGAGCTGTGAACGTAGTCACCTGCACGGGCGCGGAGGCCGAACCGATGCTCACTGACCCGCGCGTGCGTGTGATCAGCTTCACCGGCAGCGCGGAGGTGGGAGAGCAGATCACCCGCAAGGCCGGGATCAAGCGGGTGCATCTGGAGCTAGGCTCCAACTCCGCCGTGACTGTGCTGGCCGACGCCGACCTCGATGATGCGATGGACCGGCTGGTGAGCGGCCCCTTTGCAGTCGCCGGGCAGGTGTGCATATCAGTGCAGAAGATACTGGTCGAAGAGCCGCTTTACGAGCGATTCATCGAGCGGTACATCCCGCATGTCGAGGCGCTCAAAGCGGGAGATCCGCTCGATGAGAACACTAACGTTGGCCCGATGATCAATGAAGCTGCCGCCGAGCGGGCGGAAAGCTGGCTGGCCGAAGCCGCGCAGGCCGGAGCCCGGATAATATGTGGCGGGACCAGGGACGGCACACTATTTCAGCCGACGGTTGTGACCGATTGCCCGCGAACGGTGAAGCTGTGGACCGAGGAGGTCTTTGCGCCCATCGTGCTGGTGTACCCAATCTCCGGTCTCGACGAAGCCATCGAGCTGACGAATGACAGCCAGTACGGTCTGAATGCGGGCATCTACACCAGTGACATCAATAGTGCTCACAAGTTCGCCGAAGCTGTGGATTGTGGCGGTATCAATGTCAACGATATTTCATTCTGGCGCGCGGATTTTCAGCCGTACGGCGGCCGCAAGCGCTCCGGCATCGGACGCGATGGCATCAAATTCGCCATCAAAGAGATGACCGAGTATAAGGTCGTGGCCTTCCGCATTTCCTGACGATGCACGCGCATCAGCGACGGCTGGCTGTCAGGCAATCTCAAACGCTGAATCAAGCTAGGAATGTCTTCGGATTGAGTCTTACTTCCTCGGCGGCCGAACGATACGCGGCTTCGATAAAGGCCATGTTCTGCAGATTCGTCTTGCCCGAGGTCAGGGGCTCCTGGGTCTCACGGATACATTC
This sequence comes from Candidatus Zipacnadia bacterium, assembly GCA_029821145.1. Classification (GTDB taxonomy): domain Bacteria; phylum Armatimonadota; class Zipacnadia; order Zipacnadales; family UBA11051; genus UBA11051. Next base: position 3,269 of record JALGTY010000125.1, on the reverse strand, counting down.
CGCGAAGTGGGCCACCTGATTGCGCAGGGCCAAGTTGGGGTCATCGCCGGTGGGTATCTCCGAAATGACATTGCCGTCCGTATCGCAGTGCTTGATTCCGCTTTGGTCTGCGACTGCCCAGCCCTCAGTACCGTGAAGGTAGAAGGTCTCTTCAGACGGGCTGGTCGCCCATGTGGTCAGCAGATACCCGATAGTGCCGGTTTCGTAGCCAAACATGGTAATCGCCGTATCGTCGGTGCTGTACTCCCGGTCCGGAAAGGCGCTGCTGCTCCATTCACTCGCGACCCAGTCGGGCAGGCCGAGGTACCAGTTGAGCATGTCCACTGTGTGATAGCCCATGTCGTGCAACGCTCCGCCGCCGGCGGTTTCCCATTTACCGCGCCAGCGAAAATCGGCGCTCCAGCGGAATACATATTGGCCGCGGACGAGGAAGATATGCCCCAGTTGTCCCGCAATATCCTTGAGGCCAGCGTAAGTCGGGTTGTAGCGTCGCTGAGTTGCCAGCATGAAGATGATGCCGGCCTGCTCGGCGCTCTCGACGAAGTGCTGCGCCTCGGCCATGTTCCGCGCCAGCGGCTTTTCCTTCAGAAGCGCCAGGCCCGCATCACAAGCCTTCTCCACCACACCCGCATGAAGCTGATGGGGCAGAATCGCTATCAGACCATCCAACGCGACCTCGTCAATCATCTCTTCATAGTCACTGAAGGCGGCGGCATCTGTGTCGGCAACTGCCTTATCGAGCGCCTCCTGGTTGGTGTCACACGCGGCGACGAGTTCTACACCGTCAGTGGCCTTTACTGCCGCAACGTGCCCGCCCCCCATGCCGCCGACGCCGACGATACCTAGTCTCAGGGATGCCTTGCTGCACTCCGACATATCTCGGCCTCCTCGCCAGCAGGCGATGGCCTCCAGGATGACGAGGTCATGAAGGATATTTCCCTTTGAAGGCCAATAGTAGATAAGTAACGCAACAGTCCGGGACGAGCTAGCCTGCGCTGTTCGCGAACAAGTCCGACGGCACAGTGAATTCGGGTAACAGAACCATTCACAGGCATGTAAGCCGGCTCCAGGCGAGTGACTCAGAAGAATGCCCTCTACTGTCGCGTAGCGCGGCCTGAGCCTTGTGCCGTTTGCAAGGCTCAGGTGAGAATGGGGGTACCCACGGGCACCCGCTGCTTTGCAGGGGGTGCGGCGTGGGTCAATTCTCAGCTTCCAGCCCGCGAATGTCCTAAGTCAAGCAAGTAGTAGAAATCCATCAATCAAGGGGATGGCACAACTACAAATGGGTATTCCCACCGAGTTGCTGACAAGCAATCTGTCAATACTGGTTGTCGGCCTGGCGCTGCTGGCGATTGCTGGTGCGATCCTGCAACGGCTGCTCAAGTGGGCGGTGCAGGCCATCGGCCGACTGAGCCTGGACGATGAGCGCCAGTTGTTCAGTCCGGAGCGCACTGAGGAGATTGTCGCATATCTCAGCCGGCTTGTTCGCCTGGTATTTGGCGTAGCGGCAGTGGCAGCCATCGGTTTCGCCCTCTATCTGACTTTCGCCGGCATTGACACTGCCGAGCAGGTTATGTATCGGCTGCAGATCTTGACATGGGCAGATCTCATGCCGGCCGCGGCGTTGCTGGTCCAATTTATCGCACTACTCGTCCTGCTCCGGCTTGGCGGGTGGCTGGGGCGGCTGTTCAGCGAGTGGGTCGTGGCTCGCCTGAAGGCCGCAGCAATCGTCCGTGTCGAGGATGAGCGGGTCGAGCGCATTGGCCGACGGATGGTGGCAGTGTTCCGGGCGTTACTTTGGTATTGCGGCGCAATGGTGGCCATCTACATCCTCAATATCCCGGAGACCGGCGCACACGCCTTGCTTGTGGTGTTTGAGATCATCGTGGTCTATTGCCTCGTCAGTCTGATTGGACTATCGTTGTCTGCCGCGGTGGACGCCATCTACGAGGGCCTGGTGCAATACTGGGACGAGAAAAGCGACGCGCTGTGGGAAAGCCGGCACCACATACGCAATCTGAGCGACCGCATCAAAACAGCCCTGCAGTGGGCCGTCTATATCGCCGCCATCACCTATCTGGCATCACGGATTACCTTCGGCGGATACGCCATCGGCGAGCGCACGCTCGAAGCCATGATGTATGACTTCGCCGCCGCTGCCGCAAAGGTCATCGCTATCTGGATCGGCGCGATGCTCTTGGTTGAGATCAGCGCGCTGTTCATCCACCGCCTATCTTTGAAGCCCGATGCTGACGGCACGGTCCCCAAGCGTCGCCAGACCGTGATGCCGCTGCTCAGCAGTCTGGTGCGTTATGCGGTCTATTTCATTGCCACAGTCATGTCGCTGAATATCCTCGGCGTGGACACCACCGCAATATTGGCCGGTGCAGGCATCGCCGGACTGGCAATCGGCTTCGGTGCGCAGAATCTTATCCGCGACCTGGTCTCCGGCTTCTTCATCATCTTCGAAGGCTATTTCTGGGTCGGTGACTGGGTTGATACCGGACAGCACCGCGGTGTGGTCGAAAGCATCACTCTGCGCAGCACGTGGATCCGCGACCCTGACGGCATGGTCCACATCATTCCCAACGGCGAGATTCAGGCCCTCACCAACTACTCGCGCGAGTTTGTGCAGGCTGTCGTTGACGTTGGCGTCTCGTACGAGGGCGACCTGGAGAAGGCCATCGAAGTGACGCGCGAGGCGATGACGAAGCTGCGAGAGGAAGATCACAATGTCACGAGTGCGCCGGACATCAGGGTGGTCAATTTCGGCGGCTCGGACATCGTCTTGCGCGTGCGGCTACCGGTGAGGCCCGGAACGCACCTGCAGCTCGCCTCTGAGATGCGCCGCCGCATAAAGGCCGCCTATGATGAAAACGGTGTCGAGATTCCTTTCTCGCGGCATGTGGTCATTTTTGAGCAAGCCGACGGCCAGCAGGTCAACGAGATCCCCATCAGAATCATCGGTGACGAAGACGGTCCGGCCGCAACGTAGGCTGATATTGGGTTATCCCTGCAATGGCAAACTGCCCGAACTGCAAAGCTACGCTGCCAGAAAACGCTCAGACTTGCCCGTACTGCGCGGCGGACGCTTCATGGTGGCTCGCTCGCGAAGGCGAGGTTTTCGGCCCGTACGACCTCGCCACCGTACGCTTCATCCTCGCCGACGATCGTGCCACGCTTGAGGACCTGGCAATGATTGGCCGCGAGGGACAGTGGCAGGTGCTCGGCGAACTCATCGGCGAGGAGGGCCTCGCGGTAACTGGCCC